>JAGLEG010000451.1 GCA_023145185.1 Thermoplasmata archaeon | reverse complement strand
GGGGGGGGGGGGGGGGGTTCCACCGAGTGTCAGGTTCCCTCTCCCGTCACTTACGTGCATGTCTGTCCAGGTATCGGTGTCGCCGTAGGCCCAGATGATCGTGATCGCGGTGCCGTTTACGAACGACTTGTCGTAGGGATCTCCTGTTGTCATCTCCCTGACGAACTCGATGGTGGTGTATCCGGCGGCTTCTGCTCCCTCGAAGCTGATGATATCGTAGCTGCCGCCAAGAGTTGTATCCTCCGGATGGGGGCCGTACTTGCCGGTGCTGAAGGCATCTTTCATGTAGGCTGTCCCGCCCGAGACCCATCCGAATATCATGTCGGCGTTGGTCATGAAACGGTCAGCGGGGTCCAGGCCCAGGGAGACCCAGCCGGTGGACTTGACCCAGAGGGCCATGTGGATCCTGGACCCATTTACGGTCCAGGAGACCTCGAACTCCTCATCCTCCAATTTCTCCAGATATTCGTACTCTCCCGTGGATATGACCCCGTCCAGGACCGGAACGGTCCGGGTAGGGGTTGTTTCCGTGCTTGATGAACCGGCAGGGTACAGCGTGATGATCATGAAAGCTATGGCAACGAAGATCACAGTGGCCCTGGATAAGTAACGCGTTGACAGATTAACACCTCGACATTTCCCGAGGTGTAATGGCATTTATCCTATATTTTGAATTTTCTCCTAAGTATGCTTGTTTTTTCCCATAGGCCGGTCCAACATTTCACAATAACAATATGCTAAAAGTAATGTTATAAACAAAGGACCGGTCGGGACCTTTTTTCGGAGACTGTTAGCATTTTATTAACAGCGAAAAAAAGGTTTGACCAAAGGAGTTGATAAGCGAATATATTTACCTTTAGTCAAGACGAGCACACTTACCTTTGTGCGAGCATGATAAATTTACCTGTAAATTTATCTATGGACCGGGCCACTCACTCGGAATTAAACATCAATTAGAAAAGGGTGAGTGGACCGATCGGGAGGAGATAGAAACAGAGTTTCTATCGAGCAAGTAAAACCATGAATGGTTTTACGTTGGGAGCCAGTCGGAGACTGTTAGCATTTGAAAACAGCGACTGGCGACTGAGACCGGTTCACCATTTCACAATAACAAGATGTTAGCAAAAGAAATGGTGGACCGGTCGGGGTCTATACCAATATAGGTTTGGAACGTTCTTCAGAGGTTTATAATCTCGATAAAACCCTTGAGAGCCAAAAATCCTAAATCCTTATTTATTAGGTTATTAAAACATAAAGATGATATATTACTTAGAGGAATATTATCTCGGTGATGAGAATGGCACATATAGGAAAAGTGCGGATCATTTACTTGGGAGAGGACAATCAGAAAAGGAGTGTTAATGGTAAGGGGGTGGAGAAAGGAAATTATGTTGAGGTAGAGCTCAATCCTTCAGAGAGGAGAACCAAATTCAATACTGTCCTGATCCCCTGGTTCAGGATCTGTAAGGTGATAGAATATTGAACGATTCATGATGGTCGCTAAATTGCACGATTTATACAAATTCACGGCTATCGTCATGTAGGTCCATTTTTCACATCAATGATTCTGATGGACACTCCGCTTACCTCATTGATGTTCCACCTCTGATGGGAGGGTAGCAATACCTGATAGAAAATCGCCTCATTTAACAATGATTGATCATCCAACAAATCTTGTTCGGATAATAACAATCCTAGGTCCACTCGCAATCCCGATTCAAAACATTCCAGATGTGATTCCGTTTCGGATCCCAGCTTTATCTCAACATTGACTGAATTTTTATACAGCTCTATTGAAATAAAGGATATCTGTAATGAGAACCGCGATGGATTCGTCTGCATACCCTTTCGGTTAAGGGAAATCCAGCTAAAAAACCATTGCGATTGCGAAAATATTATGGTTGTTGTTATGGCGAATGAGCGTTTTATTCAGTTCTTGGACGAAAACGCACTCAATAGTCTGGTTTATAATGAAAATCACCGACCAAAATTATAAGTAAAAATCCTTAACCGAAAGGTAATGGATTCGTCTGGTAGTATTCCTTGGTGGAATCCATTATAGATTTTACTATATTCATGATATTTCCTTCCTCATCCATAAGGTACTCGATGAAACCTCCAGAGTAATCCAATCCTCGGTCAGGGAGATCCTTTTCTGTTCCTACGATTAACATATCATAGCACACAAGTTCAGATAACACCTCATGGCTGTTCATCTCACAAGCATCGAATATCAACAGATCAGGAGGATACGCACTTAATGAATTATTGATCTCCTTTGGTGAAAGACTGGATCCACCGTCGAAGCATAAACCTTCATCTCCCTTACCATGACCGGACATTATCAAGCAGAATCTTTCAGCCTCATATGATCTAAGGTATTCAAGGTACCCTGAAAAGACCTCCTCGGATCCCAAATCAAGTTCCGTGGAGTCATAGGGCATAAACAGAGATATATTGAGGTAGAACCTCGAATAGTTATCAGGTTTGAAGAATTCAGTGTTTCCAAAGCCGTCGTAATCCACAAGGTAAACGAACTGTATCGAATCAGAATTTAATCCTAATGTATCTGATATATCCTCATCGATCAAAACAGAATCAAACCCTTCACCACAGATGTAGAACCCAACCAACAGGTTCAGCTGTTTATCATGATCATGACTTTTCTCTTGTTCATCAGAGATAATGAAATAGATAAGTGGTAACGCCAATATAATGATTAAAATTGGTCCAATAAATTTTTTCAAGCTGTTGTTAACAGTCATCTTCTCTGGCATCCTAATAGCCCGGGATTATAAAAGAATGATCTTATATATACCTCCAGATTTCAATTCTTATTTAAATGATTGAAAAAAATTATAATTTAAGAGCCTGTCTGAGAAATGGCAAAATATC
>JAGLEG010000450.1 GCA_023145185.1 Thermoplasmata archaeon | reverse complement strand
GAGACCGCGTGCTCCCCTATTCTCTGGTGGGCTATGACAGACCCACTTCGCTGTGAGAGGCCGTGAAGCTCTCCTGATATGACCATGAGCCCTGCTCTAATGCAGGCGTCACCCACGACATTGGCCATCAGGACCACACCCTGGCCTCCAACGCCGCAGTCGATCATGTTGAAGCTGTCCTCGTTCATTCTTCCACCTCCTTTTCATGCTCGTTCCTGGCATTTAGATACTCATCGTAGTCCTCTTTGGTGTAGTACGCCTTGTTCTCGCCCCCTACAAGGGTGGCCGTGGACTTGATCGCTCCAAACCCGCACATCTGTGCGCACTCCCCGCATCCGACGCATACGTCAGGGGAGATGTACGACTTCCCATCCACGTCAATAGATATCGCGGGGCAGAGGAAATCCTTGATGCAGTTGTATGGGGCCTTGCACATATCCTTATCCACGTAGTAAGGTACCGGCCTTGCTCCGGCCCTCCTGAGGTTCCTGAAGTGGTAGAGGGCGCACTCTCCATGTGATATGATCGCCGATACTCCCTTGTACTCCAGCGCCTCCTTCATCTGCTTGACGTTCTCCCGTATCTGGAAGGAGTTAACGTTCACGATCTTACCCACGCCCAGGGCCCTTAAAAGCCCCTCTATGTCGATAGCCTTACCGTCAACACCTCCCACGGTCTTCTCGTGGGCGGGATGCGTCTGCTGGCCGGTCATTGCCGTGACGGAGTTGTGAAGCACCACCATGGTCAGGTCGTGGTTGTTGTGGATCGCGTTCACGATGCCTGGAATGCCCGCGTGGAACAGCGTTGAATCGCCAATGGCCACCACCACCTTTTCCCTGGCTGCGAGGTTCACACCTGCGGCTACGCCGAAGGAGGCGCCCATGCAGAGCTGGGAATCGGACCAGCTGTGAGGGGGCAACACGAGCATGGTGTAACAGCCGATATCGTTGGAGAAGAATATCGGCGTCTTCCCTATCGCCCTCTTGAGCGCCGTGAATGTCCCGCGGTGGGGACAGCCAGCGCAGAAACCAGGGGGCCGGATCGGAAGGATGGAGGCGAGTCCCTCCATTTTCTTCTTGTGCCCCTCGTAATCCATGGGCATGGGAATGCCAGAAGCTGTTGATAGGGCCTCGACGAGCATGGGAATGTTGTATTCTGAGTATTCGGAGAACGGTCCGAACCCTTTTCCCATCACCTCTATGGAGGGGTTGGCATCCAGAGCAGCCGACCTCACGAAGTTCTCAAGATAGGGCGAGAGCTCTTCCACCACCATCACCTTCTTGAGCGGTTCCAGGAACTCCTTCACCATATCCATTGGGAATGGGTTGATCATCCCCACTTTCAGGATCCTTGCCTTGAGTCCCAGCTTCCTAAGCCCCTCGATGGTGTAATTGTAAGGTACTCCAGCAGTGATCACCCCAAGCTCCACCTCCACCCCATCGGGTGGTTCTCCTGGGTGAACCTTCCCGCCGTCAAAGTATTCGATCCTGTTGAGGGGAGTTGAATTGGAGAGGACCGTCATCTCCTCTATCTTCTTGAGGAGCCTCTTCTTCCCCTCTCTTGCCGTGCCCCCAACCGCATTGTAACTGGTCCGGTTCTCGTCCCAGCTGAGCTTTTCATACGGGGTCCTCTTCATCTCTCCTATCTCCACCACGCCGCTCTGGTGGTTGATCCTGGTGGTGGTCCTTACCAGGACCAGGGTCTTCCATCTCTCCGAGATCTCGTATGCCTCCTTGACCATGTCGAAGGCTTCCTGGGGGCTTGAGGGATCGAACATGGGTAGATAGGCCGTGTATCCGAACCACCTGCCGTCCTGCTCCGATTGGGATGAGTGGGCATGGGGGTCGTCCGCCAGCAGGAGTACACACCCTCCCCTGATGCCTGTATATGCCAGCACGTACAGGGCGTCCGAGGCCACGTTAACTCCCACGCTTTTCATGGATACGAAAGACCTCATACCCACCATGGAGGCTCCAGCGGCGGTCTCAAGGGCGACCTTCTCGTTGACGGAGAGCTCCATTTTAAGGTCCAGATGTCCCAGGACCTTTTCAAACGTTGAGAGGATCTCTACAGTGGGAGAGCCAGGGTACGTGGTATATACCTTGACATCTGACTCAAGCGCAGCTCTCGCTATGGCCTCATTTGCCATGATGTAAACCTTACTGGGCCCCTTTTCGATAACGCTTTTAAATGCCAAATAACCATCTCCCCGGATCACGATATTCTGTACTGCGATCAAGTATAATCGGATCGACGGCTTTATAGTTGACCCCTTCCCTAGAATGTCAGAACCTCATATCCATCCTCCAGATAACGGGAGATACTGGGGTGCCCCATCATCTCTCCACATACCGGGAGGTCCTGATCCACTGCGGAATCGAGGGTCCCCATCTTGTTGGCACACGCCTTGCATACGCACTCGATCAATCCAGCATCCTTTGCTTTTTGATAGAGCCCGTTGAGCGGATGAGATGTATCATTCAGCACACCAAGCAGTTTCGTAGCGCTCCCCTCGATCACCAGCTTCACGTCGTATCCTTTCTCCTTCATATCAAGGGAGTTCAGCAATACGTGCACAATACAGTTCGGGTCCCCGTTGAAAGCAAATAATGCCACCTTTCTTGCCATATCAAAACCTCTGTATCGGTTAACTATACTCATCTTATTTTATAGCCCCGCTCCTTGGAGGATGAAGATGGATAGTCGTCGTGTACTATAGGTACAAAAGCATGTGTAAGGAGGGCTGTGATGTTCAAGAAAGATGATATTCGACGGTTAACCTTTCTTGGACATGAGAAAAAAGCGATATCAAACATCATCCAACACTTTTTTCTCAATATTATTCTTATCTAGCACCACATTCTGCAACAATAAATAATCGACGAAAAGAATGTGGTGCGAGGGCTGTGATCGTTGACTAAAGGTAAAGTAAATTCATTATTAATCTCCTTTAGTCATACCAAAGCTAATACAGGCTTGTAGACCGCCCTCGAAAAGTAGAATATAACAGGGTGCGAGGGCTGTGATCTTTGACAAAGGTAGAAATTGACGACATTTCTTTGTCAAAGGTCAAACGAAAACCGATGCTCAGCTTATAAAATCAGTTTTCGTTGAATAGAATTCTTATATAGCACCACATTCTGCAACAATAAATAATCAACGAAAAGAATGTGGTGCGAGGGCTGTGATTTGAACACAGGAACCACTAAGGACTAGACCCTCAATCTAGCGCCGTTGACCAAGCTAAGCTACCCTCGC
>JAGLEG010000045.1 GCA_023145185.1 Thermoplasmata archaeon | reverse complement strand
TTTTTCACCGTATGTAATCTATATCTAGCGCCATTTTTGTGGGCGGTTCAAATCGATGTGAAAAAATGGCGCGGGGAAGGGGATTTGTCTTGGGAAAATTTCTGAAGAAATTCTCCTGACTTGACAAATATGATAGCAAATGTTCATCTCTTAATTGTCAAGAACTCCGTTCAAATCCCCCGCGTGATTCTATTTTGGCTTATTTATGATGTAATTCAATAGAATAAAGCGCGGGGAAGGGGATTTGAACCCCCGAGTTCAAAGAACACCGGATTAGCAATCCGGCGCCGTACCAGGCTGAGCCATCCCCGCATATCGGTTGGCTTGGGGCGGTTGGGGGAAGATATGCGTGCGATGCCTGGTACGGGTACCGCCTTGCAGGACACTTCCTGCAAGGTCAGGAAAATGTATTTCATTTTCCGATGGTACCAGGCTGAGCCATCTCCAACGTAAGATAGAACGCCGAAGCATCATTTGATTAAAATAACTTTCTAGAATCATCCCGCGGACATAACCCAGACGATCGCAAGGGTATTGTTCATGGAATGAACCAATATCGAGGGAAGTATCGATCCCGTCCTCTCCCTCATCCAGCCAAGGACCAATCCCATCAGGAATATCGGAATAAACAGCACCAGATTGAAATGAGCAAGGCCGAATATCACCGCCGTGATCAGTATCGCGGGATTCCCCCCCAGCTTCTTCTCAAGAGCTCCAAAGAGATATCCCCTGAAGAAGATCTCCTCCGAAAGCGGAGCAAGAAGTGATACCGAGATGATCAACGCCCCGATCTGGGGGCCGACCGCTCCACTCATTATCGTCGATACGGGCCCCTCCGAGGCGCCCAGTTCTCCCGCGACAAACCCCGATATAAACGAAACAGGAATAAGGATCCCCCCGCCAATTAAAGAGTACTTCAGCGTCCCCTTCCCTTTGAACATATCATCCAGCGACGCCTTCGGATCGAAGAGCATCAGCATGCAAAGTAGATTAAGGAAAGCAAGGCCAAGGATCAGCATCAGCATCACTGGAGAGAAACCAATGGCATCCGAGCCGGGGCCGATCGCCCTGCCGGAAGGCACCCCGATACCCATGAATACGAGCACCTGGACCGCAAGGAAGCCCGCGGCGACCTGCGACATCAGAAAGATCATGAAATACACTAATATGGTGTAGGACGTCCTTCCCTGCCAGGACCTTTTGAACCCCTCCGACGTGCCCAGGGCCACGGACACCAAACCCAGGACGGGGGACGCCAGAACGAGAAGGACGGCCGGCACCACGTTGATACGACCCCTCCTCATGTAGATCAGAACGAGCCCGTCCATCCGCAGGAGAACGAAGGCGGCGGCCCAGATGAGGAGGACGCCCCGGATGATATCGTCCATGCACCTTTCAATCATCTCCTAGGAAATATTCATTGCGGAACAATATCCCTGTGGAGGGAAAGTTAATAGAGGGACCACAATAATATCGGCCCGATCAAGATGAATGAAAACGAATTCCCTCCAGTCGAGGATATCGACCCGAGCAGCATCACGACCGTTCAGGACCTCATGGAGCAGATGGGCCGATCGGGGGGGTTCACCGCAAAGAAGGTGTACGAGGCGGCAACGATCCTTCGCGACATGATCCAGGATGAGGATTGTTACAACTTCCTGTCGTTCCCCGCATGCATCATCTCAACGGGTACCAGGGGAGTTATCAAGGAACTGATAAAACGGAAATGGGTGGACTGCGTGATCACAACGTGCGGGACACTCGACCACGACCTGGCACGGATCTGGAGAAAATATTACCACGGCAGCTTCGAGATGGACGACGTGGAGCTCCACAAGAAAGATATTCACAGGTTGGGGAACGTCCTCATTCCCATGGACTCCTACGGGATCATCCTCGAGAAGAAGATGAGGGAGATGATGGAGGATATCTGGAAGGATGGGCAGACGGAGTTCTCCACCAGGGAGATCGTTCGGGAGATCGGAAAGAGGATCGACGACGAATCCTCGATAACGTACTGGGCGGCGAAGAACGATATCCCGGTATTCCTACCGGGGCCGTTCGACGGAGCATTCGGAGCCCAGCTCTGGATGTGGAGGCAGACGCATTCCGACTTCAGGTTGGACCTGCTCAAGGATGAGCAGGAGCTGTCGGACATAATATGGGATGCCAAGAAAACAGGCGCCCTGATGATCGGGGGAGGCATATCCAAACATCACGTCATCTGGTGGAACCAGTTCAGGGAAGGCCTCGATTACGCAATAGGCCTTACAACCGCCGTGGAGTGGGATGGGTCCCTCTCCGGCGCCCGCATCAAGGAGGCAATCTCGTGGGGTAAGGTGAAGGAGCAGGCCCCTCAGATAACCGTCGAAGGGGACGCCACGGTCCTTCTTCCCCTGATGATATCCTCGCTTGTCCAGGAGATGGAAGGGGGAAGAGGGTGACCCGCTATCATGTGGGTATCGACTGTACCGACTCCGCAACGCTGGGCATGTGTACGACCTACCTGGGAGCCGTCCTGCTCGAACGATTGAAATTAACGCCCTCTTCCCATCCGGAGCTGATCAGGCTCAATCCCAACATCCCCTGGAAGACCAGGGGGAACGGCGCCATCTGCCTGAGGCTGGATGGAGAGAAGGGGATCATGGAGGATATCTTTCGGATATCCGAGCAGGCCGTAAAGGAGCTCTCCGTCTTCGAGGACGATCAGACCAATCCGGGTCTGGTGGTACTGGAGGGAGATGTACCAGAGATGGTGAAACGGTTCTACCACAGGGCACTCCACGAGGTCCTGGACACTCGGGAAGCCGTCCACCTTGCAGAAAACAGCAACGCCCTGTTCAGAGGGTGGAAGAACCAGCGGGGTTTGATCGGAGCTCTGGCGGCCGTTGGTGCTGAATTGGCCGACATCACATACGAGGTGATCGTCTACAGATCGGGTGAGGATAGAGGGCCCAAGGTGGTGGATGAAGAAAGCATCATCAAAGCGGCCCCGGAGCACCCCTGCACGTTCTTCAACGTATCGAGGGA
>JAGLEG010000449.1 GCA_023145185.1 Thermoplasmata archaeon | reverse complement strand
ACTCATATGTCAAAGTTAGGCTGTAACAATGGCATGTGAATCCCCATAAACTCTCAACGTGATAATATCCTCTGACGTGACCTCGGGTGGAACGATCACATGAAAGTGTCCAGGGTCGCCTCCTTGAACCTCTGGGGGAACATCGTTTCGATATTCTTTGACATCAGATCTATCCTCTGCCTGAGGTAGTTGGAAACGTCGTATTTGGATGCGATCTCCTGGGCGATACCAAGGTACTTTCTGACAGAACCTTCGGATACGGTCAGGATGAGCTTATTGTTGCATTTATGCGGTTTTGGGGACCAGAGTATATTGTTGCATTTACCCGAAAGCGGTATCCTTCTGTATTTCGACCCACACTTCGTGCACCTGAAGGACTGTTGTGCATAGGACCTCAGGTTGCCGATAAGGTCGGGTAGAAGGTGAGTTGTCAGCACCCTCTCTGCAACATCATCCTCATCCACAGCCCTTATCAATGTCGCCAGTTCCAGCTGCTTGTCGATCTTGTTCCCTGTGACCCCTATGGTCTTGTAGGCGGAGATACTTGGTGCGAAGTTAATATCATTGGTGTCCATGCTGAACATGAACGATTCGTACTGTCTCTCCGTTCCCAGCCGTGATTTGATAGTATCCATTCTGTGCATCCAGTAGTCGTTGACCTTGACACCTTTCGCGCTGGCCCTGTAGAAATCCAGAGGATATCTGGATCGCAGGTCCACGTTGTGCGCCTCTTTGTCAACCTCCGAGGGGTCCAATCTCATTGAGAGCACCAATGGAGTATCCATCTGTCCTCCCCTTCTCTCGGGGAGGAAGATCCTTGAGAAGTTCAACAGCCCATCCATCAGGAGGAGGATAGCATCTTCATCTCCATCGCAGTTCCTTCGCTTGGCCGCATGGTAATAAGGATGGCCGAGGCACCCCAGGGCATTGGTATAGCCTATCAATCGGCACAATACCCCTGCTGACGTATGGGGGGCAAGACCTATGCATAGCTCTCCGATCATGTCCTCTTTCTTCTTCGCATTGTAGTAGGGTTCCTCTCCGTAGATCATCACCAGCTCATCGTCGATGAACTTGGAGATCTTCACCAGGTAGTCACCGCATTTGTTGTGTACCACAACGTCCTGCGCCTTTAATTCGAGAAGTTGATCGTCCGATCTGAGATCTTTGCCGAAAACATCATGGGTGTATCCAAGCTCCCTCAGCATATCGACGGAGGCCCCAATCTCCCTCGGCCTGAAGTGGGTCAACGTGATATCCGTCATGTCGTATCTGATCGTTCCATCGCGGAATACGAACACTTCATGTTTCGCCCGGAGCATGCCCTTCTCCAATCTCTCAGGGATCTTTTCCTTTGATATGAGACCCTTGACCCCCTTCAGGTCCGGCAGGGAGTCCACGGAAGGGAATCCCAGCATCTTTGCAGCCCTGATCGCGTCGTCCCTGGTGTTCAGGGCCATCCTCTCCCTGCTATCTCCCGTGGACTGTTTAAGCGTCTGGGCGCTGCATTCAGGGCAGTACTGATAGGGGGACATGGTTTTACAGTTCTTGCATAATCGCGGTATCGTATTCGCCTCGACACCGGTTGAGAACGTCTTCTTGAGGAGCCTTTGGGGCCCGGCCTGCTGGCCAACCGGATACAGTCCGTGAACGGGAGGTTTCATCTTCCTGAGGTCCGCCTTTTCCGGCCTGCCCATGCGGGCCCCGATCCTGGTCAGTCCTTTTTCAACGATCCTCACTCCAGATAGTGCGGATACGGCATCCATTACGTTATCGATGGTACCGAAATCCTTCGGGAGGGAGCCTTTTTTAGTCTCCTCGTCAAGGCCAAGGCATCTAAGGAGTGGATAGGCCATATCCTCGATGATATAGCTGCCCTCCCTCTCCTTGTGAAGGCAGCAGAGGGTTACCATGATCTTTTTCATATCCTTATCAGCAGGTATCGTAAGGACCTCCGATCCGAAGGATCCCCTCTCGCTGATGTGGTTCCTGAGCTGGTTCAACTGCGCGAGGGAGATATCATGCCAGAAAAGTGTCCACTTTGGGTGGAGGGGTATGGTTAGCTCCTCGCTGATCTTGAAAGCGTCCCTGCCATCACCGGGGATGTGGGCACGGGGAGAGTATTTGCTGATCTCCTCCTCGATCAGGTCTGCTCTATTCGCTGCTTCCTCAAGGAAGGCCTTGATCGCTCTGTCGGCAATATCCTCATATTCTCTCTGTTTCCTGGCCTTTTCCTTATCGTTCAACTCATTCCAATGATCATCCTCTTTCAGGGAGTTGAATGGCGCCATCTCCTTTTCACGGATGAGGGCGGTCTCTTCCTCGAGGATGAGCGCCTCGGCGAAGGGGTCATGATCGCCCTTGAGGTCTTTGTCCCTTTTGTACAGTGACTCCTGAACCTCCCATTTCCACCAATCCTCGTTGTAGCTCCCCCGTATCAGTTTATGGTTGTTCTCGGTAAACTCCCCAAATGGTATGAGGATCTCTCCGACGTCCACTATGGATCGAATGTGCCCTCTGGCCTTTGACAGCGACTCCCTGTCGTTCACCTCTATCAGGTCGCCGTTTTGGAGTAGGACTATCGACCCGTCTATCGTATCTACCGTCGTAACGGCCCCGGCCTTCCCGGGCCTTTCGATCTTCACCTGTGTCCCCAGCGCAAGAAATTCATCCATGATGAAGAGGGAATATGGGTTCATTGCGATCGTGGCCAGGCCGCAGGTCCTCCCCCTTCCATATCTGAGCCTGAAACCCCCCGGCCTTGAAGGGTGGGAGAATACCGGCCTTCCAGCTATGAGGTCCTTAATGTACTTCTCCGTGGCATCAGCCGTGGGATCTATACCTTTATCCGAAAGTGTGATGGTTCTGGTATCCCCATCTTCGTTGAAGACGAATCCGTCGGTATTGACCTCATCGTCGATATCATCATTGAACAGCGGGTCAAGCTCCTCTCCCGCCTCATCCGAGGATATGAGGTCCTCCAGCCCCTCGGATCCCTTCTCCTTACCTGCGTCCCTCTCAGCACCCACATTCTTCTCTTTGGGTTTGAGCTCCTCCAGAAAGTCCCAATCCCTGATCTCAAGGGCTTTTGTGATCTTGAGTATCTTCTTTGCCTTGAGCAGTATTCCCTCAGCGATCACCAGGCATACGCCCGACCTTACCTGATTGGTACCAACCCGTGGCAGATCTCTGTTACCCTGAACCTCCACCTTCTCGGTCCCCTCTCCGTTTATACATACTGGACATTTCCTCATGACCAGCTCGATCTCCTCGTTGGAGGGATTGTACTGAAGTTTCTTGTACAGCTGGAACTCCTCGATGGTCCTGGCGATCTCCTTATCCGTGGGGATATAGGTTCCTATGCCTATGGATTTTCGAACCATATCCGCGATCAGAACCGATAAGGCCTGGGCTGTTCCTCCCGCTGCCCTTATCGGGCCGGCGAAAAAGATGTCAGCATATCTGGTCCCATCGTGGTTCTGCCCTATGGCAACCTCTGCTATACCTTCAAGGGGCGCGACCAGCACGCCCTCGGTCAATATCGCCAGGCCCGTTCTGGTTGACTGGTCCAGGGCCTTCTCCTCTCCCTCACCGTTATCGAGAAGCTCCCTTGCGACGTCCTGGGCGATCTTCAAACAGAGCTGTTCCCTGCTCATCGTGGGGGCAAGCTCTCTTATCCTGATCGCAACCCCCTCTGGGCCAACCAGATTTTCAACCCTCCCCGCAAGGTCATCTGCGAAGGGGATCTCAACCTGATCCGATGGGTCAAAACCCTTTGCCCTGCACTTAGTGGCTATTGAATGAGCACGCTGTGCCTCACCCTTCAACTTTGCAAAATAGCCACTCATCTCCCTGGAACAAACAGGTCCTTCCATCAGGTCTCACCGCGTAAGCCCAACTACTTGATCCCATGGTTTAAATGCTTTTGGATGGGTAGGTGAAAATGCAACATTGTCAGGGCCCATATGAAGATCGTTCACGCCTGAAAGAAGGAGCATGGATGGCATCTTCGACCACTGGAGAAACATGGGCATATTTGCCCTGGTAATTATTTAGAAAACCTCTTAAAATAGAAAGCCCCTATGGATGATCGTTCCCCTATTCAAGTACGGGATCGAGATGAGGAGATGAGTGCGTTTTGAATTCCAATGATGTCATCAGGTTGCTCTGCGATTCGTACAAGCTTAGGATCCTCTCCTCAATGAAGAAGATACCCCGTTCTGCATATTACATAAGCGTCATGTTGAACGTCCCCTTGTATTCGATCTACAAAAGTTTAAATGAGCTTGAAAAAATGGCATTGTTGGAGAGGACTGGACGTTTCCTTACACCCGAAGGTGTCAGGGTTAATTACTACAGGTCCTGGCTTGAGGAGATAGACCTGACATTGGAAGAAGGTGAGGTTATTTACAGGGTCCTGTTCAGGGGAGGCCGTAAAGAGATGATCGGCAAGGTCTGCCTACCTTCCAAGGCAGGGACAAAGGATTAGTGTGAGGGATCGATATACGAAACTGGAGTGAGGTCGGTGAAGGGCCCTGTCAATGAGAATGTCACGAGGTTATTTGATCTGCCGGTGGACGCCTCCGGGGTTCTGGTATCTCGAGATAATCGGTTTCTTGCAGTTGTCGATGTAAATGGGGTGGAGGAGGAGGTCCACGTACACGATCCGGGCAGGTTGAAGGAGATCCTCTATCCCGGGAACGAGGTTCTGATCAGGAGTGTGGAGAAACCAGGCAGGAGAACCCGGTGGGACCTGATAGCCGGTAGGATCGATGATGACTGGATATTGGTCCATTCTGGCTATCATCCCCAGATCTCCAGGAGGATACTTGAAGATCCAGGACTTACCCCATTTTCGCCATTCCAGATAGAGAGGGCCGAGGTCAAGTTCGGAAACAGCAGATTGGATTACCTGTTGAGCGATGGGAAGAGGGAGATGGTACTGGAGGTGAAGGGGTGTTCCCTGACAGTTGGATCAACGGCCCTCTTTCCGGATGCGCCCACCGTGAGGGGAAGCAGGCACTTGAGGGAGCTGATATCACTTCATGATAAGGGGTATATGGCCTCGTTGATGATCCTGGTCCTGGGGCCCAGACCGGAAGAGTTCATGCCGAATCACACCATGGATCCCGATTTTTCAGGTGTATTCCGCGATGCCGTTAGTTCGGGCGTTGATGTGAAGGCCGTGAGAGTGATATATGATGGATCCACCGTTTTCGCAGGTTCTGATGTCCCTATCACGGTAGTGCGGTCATAGATTATTTATAATCGGAATGTAGATGATAGGGGTATGGTAAGAGATGATGAGTCGATCACCGAGGCCGTATCCTACCTATTTATTGCGATGAGCGCAGCCGATTCGATGATATTGAAGGAGGAGGTGAACATAGCCGAAAAACTTGCCTCTGATTTCAATATCAGCCAGACACTCTGGAAAAAGGGGCTCGATCAGGCACTGATCACATTCATAAACGAGGGGTGGGACCACCTTCCCCGGGTAATAAAGGGCCTCTCAAAACAGCTTACGTTAGAGGAGAAGGAGGAGCTGGTGAACGACCTCTATGCCATCGCACTGATCGATGATGTGTTCCACCCCCAGGAGGTAAAGATGCTCCGCCAGGTGTGTGAGGCATGGGGAATAGATTTTCAGGATTACAGCTGATCTGGATCCCAACTTTGACAGATAGATTCGGATATGAGCCGGTCAATGTTGGGAGAGGCCTCACTT
>JAGLEG010000448.1 GCA_023145185.1 Thermoplasmata archaeon | reverse complement strand
CGATTATCGTAGAGGTGAAATGGCTGAGTTGATATAGCTAGAACAGTACCCGATCACAGCCGGGATAACGTTGATATGTGGATCGCCAG
This sequence comes from Thermoplasmata archaeon, assembly GCA_023145185.1. GTDB lineage: Archaea > Thermoplasmatota > Penumbrarchaeia > Penumbrarchaeales > Penumbrarchaeaceae > JAGLEG01. The sequence continues at coordinate 3,854 of JAGLEG010000448.1, read as the reverse complement.
GGGCGGTGAGATACGAATGGAAGAGAGAATTGGAGAAGATAAAAGGTCCATGTCGGCAACTGCAGTGGTCCTGATGGTGGTCGGGATCATTGTGGTGGTAGCAGTGGTCGGAACGGTGGTGTTCTCCGGTGTCTTATTCCTGTGGGTATCCAGTTTGGATCAAAACGAGGTATCGGTGTCTTCGGTCATGATCGCCTTCGAAGAGGAATACCGAGTGGATGAAAACGTAGAGGGGGCGATGTTCAGGGTCTTCGTCACTCCCGTTGGGGTGATACCCTTCTCCGGAGTGGGCACGGTGGATGTTCTATACAACGGCAACCTGGAGTTGTCCAGATCGATCAATATCTCTGGTGACATGAAGATCGTGAAATTGTCCTATCGGGATTTCGTTGTGGGAAACGGCGTATACAAGGTGATGATAACCGTGGGAGGAAAGAGCAGCAGTGACACTCACCTTATCGATTACATACCGGAATCAGTCAATGCGGTACTATCAATAAACGGGGTCGAACACGACCAGTTCCTTCAACTGACGATGTCTCCGCGTTACCCCTCGACACTTACCAAGTACATCCATATAGTTGACGTGAACAAGAACTACAGGTATACCTACAAGGTCACTGACGAAAACGGTTACGTGGTGTCTGGAAACTATCTGAGCTACGAGATGGACCCCGACGACAAGATAGTTTTCAGGGATCTGGAGATGGACCTGATGGGCAACTATACCGTGGAGGTCTCACTCGAAACTCTCCTCATGAAGGAGGGGGCGGAGGGACGGACCGTCACGCGAGATCCTTTCACCACCTACATTAACAGGAAACCGACCATCGAGGTGTCTGCATCTTCAACAGTGGTAAGGCCAGGTACCGAGGTGATCTTCTCGCTAAAGAGCGATGACCTGGACAGCAACGGGGAGGTCCTCTATTACAATCTGGTGCTTCCCGATGCAGATGGGGACAAAGTAAGAGAGTATGTGACAGTTTATAAGGAGGGGCCCACAACGAGGGTGAAATACACGTTCGACACGATCGGCGAATATGAAATAAATTTCACCGCCGCCGACAACGGTCCGATGGTCACTGCGGGGGGCGACCTCATGATATACCAGGAGTTCAGCTCGATAGTAACGATCCTCATCGAGGTGAAATGGCTGAGCTGATATAGATCGAGCAGTACCTGATCACAGCCGGGATAACGTTTATATGTGGAATCTCGATGCAGGTATGTTCCGAAGCATTGGGCCAGTGGTCTAGCTGGTTATGACGTCGCCTTGACATGGCGGAGGTCCCCGGTTCAAATCCGGGCTGGCCCACCAACTTTTTTATAATGTTTATTATTGCGTTGGTGGGCCGAACCCGGATTTTTCAAACGCTTGACTAATTCCTATGGAATTAGTCGCGGCTTTCAAAAACAAAGTTTTTGAAACCTCCGGGCTGGCTTTTTTACTTGGATTGTTTATATTGCAGAGACGGTGGGCCAGCCCGATCTGAACATTATTTCACCATCGGTATGACCAAAGGAGTTTCTCGGCATCTATCTTCACCTTTGGTCAACTATCCGGGCTGGCCTACTTGATTCTAATAATAATACTGACAGATAAAATGTGATAACACGGACCGTGAAAATCACCATTTATACCTTGATAAACTGATTTTCACAAGGTCTGACACCCTAATAGGTCAGCGTTATATTGGTGTCATTCAACCACAGGTTGAACGGGCTGGCCGATCCTCATATCGATCTATTCAGGGTCTGGACCGAAAGATATCTATTAAATTAAGCCGATCTGGAGGTAGAGGAATATTCATGGAAGAGGGAATTGGAGAAGAGAAGAAGTCAATGCCAACAGTTGTGATCGTCCTGATAGTTATCGGGATCCTGGTGGGGTTAGCGGTGGTGGGAACGGTTGTATTCGCAGGAATCACATTCCTGTGGGCCTCGAGTTTAACCGAAAGCGATGGTGGACCAGTGGATATCCTAGACGCGAAAGGGGAGATCGATGCGGATGCCAATACGCTTACATTTGAGATGATCTCAAGTACATGGAATTGGAACGACCTCTCGGTCAAGGTTGATGGAGCCCCATTGACCACCACTACTGGAGAAGCGTGGGCGGGCGATCAAATTGTATTCAGTTCTCCCACCTGGGACCCACATCCTGGCAGTATGTACGAGGTGATCGTCACGTTTATCCCTGAAAATAAGGTACTCTGGTCCAATACCATAATTGCACAATGAGCTCATCAAACGGAACCATCGATGGAATTGGTCTGCTGGTTCGCCGCGGGCTCCTGAGGAGGTGTTACTTCGTCTACCTCGGGTTGGATCGCAACAGGTTGAGTTCCAGTTTGAACAGGGTCAGGTTGCGCAGGAGTCTCTGGTTGTAGAACCGGAGCAGGCTCCGGTGGAGCTGGTGGCTCAGGTTGTGAAGATTCCGTTAATGGAGCCTCCGGCTGTTCCGGCACAGGAGGTGCTGCTGGTTCCGGCGGCGCCTCCGTAGGAGATGGTGGCTCCGGCTGGGGAACCGGTGCAGGTTCTTGAGGAGGCGGTACAGGTCCCTCCCGGAACCCCGAGACCAGGGGGTCAGGGGGGATCTCCTGCTGGATCGTTGGCTCCCCTACCTGCGAGGGACCCACACCGAGATCGGGGATCTGTTCCTGAGGTAGCGTATCCTCCTTTTGCTCTTCCCCCTCCTCGTCATTGCTCCTCTTTTTAATGATAAGGAAAATCACGACGGCCGCGATCAATAAGGCCAGTAATGCAATGCCTGCGATGATGAGCGGCGCGGACGACGCCTTGTCGTCATCATCCTCCTCGCCCACGGCTTCCAGAACCTCGATCTGAAAAGAGAGGTCCACCGTATCCAATCCATCCGACAGCTGGACCTTGATGGTATGGGCTCCAATGTCCGCTTCCACCGGCGTCCAGCTTATAACACCCGTTACCGAGACGATCGTCATCCCCTCAGGTCCCTCCAGTATGCTGAATTCCATGGCGTTCGATTCATCTGCATCAGGGTCTGTCCCATTCACATCCACAGCTATCTCGGACCCCACGTAGCCCTGTTGATCCAAAACAGCGTCTATCGCTGGGGGAACGTTCACGGTGAAACTGTGGATCCCATCGATGCATGTACCGTATGAATGGTCATCATTTGCGATCACCGTCCAGTAGTAGGTCGCTCCCGGCTGGAGGTCCTCCACCTTGAAGGAGGGCCCGGTAGTATCGTGTGCGCTCACGGCAAAGGTTTCCACGTCTTCCCTGGCCGTGCTGATGTAGAGGTGGTATTGCAAAGTATCCATATTGAGGTCCCTGCCCTCGAATTCCAGGACCAGATCGCCATAGGGTACGATCTCTTCATCCTCCGGGTAAATAAGCTCGGTCACCGGAGGGACGTTGACAAAGAAGCTGAACGCCTCGTCGATACAGGTCCCTGATGAGTATTGATCGTGTGGGATTACCGTCCAGTAGTAGGTCTTCCCAACCTCAAGGTCCACAAGGATGAATTCGGTCTCATTGATGTTCTCCGCGATCTTCGCCGATCCACTCAATGAGATCACATTTGACCTCAACTGGCCAAGATAAACATCGTAGGTCAGGGGTTCCTCCCCCTCATCCATGCCTCCCCACCTGATCGTGGTGATATTCCCAACCGTTATCTTATCGATCGGAGCTATCAATGCGGTGGTGGGAGACGGGTCGAGTATCAGGTCCAGATGGAAGGGACGGGATATCGTCTCCTCTCCATCTGTCACCTTCATCATGAGGTCCAGCGTGTGGTCCTGCTCCAGGAAGATGGACCTGGTGGCGGTCCATTCAAGCATGCCCGTGGACCCGTTCATGGAGATATT
>JAGLEG010000447.1 GCA_023145185.1 Thermoplasmata archaeon | reverse complement strand
AGACGGACAGGTTCTATGCAGCGTGGAACGGGGAGTGGAGCAGGTTCGCAAACCTGACCGGATCGCTGATCCCGATGAACCACGACACCTCCAAGATCGTGTATGTGCCGGAGGGCGCAAGTGAGATGCAGGTGACATTGACCTACGATCCCTGGCAGACCGACGAGAACGCGATCGCATCGCTGTATGTGGTCATTGATACCAACGGTGACGGAAGCGTGGACTGGAGGCAGTCCGGGCCGGCCCTCGCTGATGCAAGGTTGGATACGATCTCCCTGGCGGGAATGCCCACGGGCCAGAACTGGGTTGTGAACGTCGAGGGGAGCGGCATATCCTGGCAGCTGGGAGACCGCTTCAGGGAGAGTCAGTTCAGGGAGGTGCGCTCCGAGTTTACCATCTCATTGAACCTGACCTTTCCGGCGGGTGATTTTATCATTCCGATCCAGGACCCGCACGCGCAGGCAGCGACCTGGCAGCCGCTCCCGGGGATGGCAACCGGTACGAGGGTGAACATAACCAGATATGCCTACGACCTGGGGGAGATCACCTCCTTCGAGGAGGAGGGCGGTGGGGATGAAGAGGAAGGCGGTACTAACTGGTTCCTGATCTTCCTTCTGCTTGCCGCAGTTGGTGTTGGCGCCTTCTTCGGAGGAAGGTATTATAACAAGAAGAAGGAGCAGCAGGTCATAACCGGCGTGAAAGTAGATGGAGAAAAACCTTAAATCCAACTTCCATATAGGGACGCATTAACCAATTGGGCCAGTAGCTTAGCTAGGTGGAGCATCCGGCTGATAACCGGAAGGCCCCCGGTTCGAATCCGGGTTGGCCCACCATTTTTTCTTAATCAATTTTAAGTCAAAAAATGGTGGGTTATAAACGTTGAGCAATCGTTCCAACCCGGGCCGTGAAAATCGCCAATTCAACATATATCAACTGATTTTCACAGGGTCTGACACCCTGATATGATAGCGTATATTGGTGTCAGTATTCCTTTGGAATACCGGGTTGGCCCACCAACTTCTTATTACCCACCCATTAACTGGATCTATAATTCTTCCAGCTCTTCAAGATCATCCCAGTCATCCACCTTTTCCTCAACTTGAGCTCTTGACCTTCGCGGGGAGTGCTTTCTGGGTGTTTTCAACCTCTGCCCTCCTGCCTCCCGAGGAGGTGTGAGCGGTTGGGGCGATCTACGGGCTCCTACCGAGATATCATCCTGTCCTTCACGTTCATTATTATCCCTCCTCATCGAGGTGAGCATGTATGCCTGAAGGGCCATTATCACGATGAGGAAGAGTATGATCACGATGAGGAAGATCTGGAACCTGTCATCCTTTTCGGAGAGGCCATCTTCTGACTCCTTGACACTCGCATCAACGTGTTCGACCTCCTCGATGATCTCATCCAGCTTGCTCAAGGACCCCATGGCGATCCGGATATCAGCACTATGAGCGTCAATATTCGAATTCAGATCAACGAATTGAAGGAGGATCCGAGTCATGTTCTCCCTCAGATGTGCAGCCTGCTCCTCATCGAGGTCATCGATCCTGTCCATGATCTCCTGGAACATCAGACCGATCGTTTCAAGGCTCTGTGAGTCCAACTCCATTAAAAGCGTTTGCGTTTCCACGATCGAACCCTGGATCCCCAGGAGCTCATTGCTGGTTGATGAATTCATCATTTCAATATACTCCAGCATTCCATTAAATTGGTATAGTGTTACCACTTTGAATTCATTTACGGCCCCTTCTATCTCATCCAGGTGATAGTGGATGGAAGCATTAACGATCGAGACAATGAGCTCCAACTGATCGAACCGCAACCTTATTAGATCGATGAGATCAGTGGTGTTTTCGTACATTGCATCGTCGTGCTCTCCGATCGCTCCAAGGATGTCAGCTCTTACTGCGATAAGATCAGAGTCCATTCCACTCATTCCACTGTTTAGAATATCGAGAGAGAGATCAACATCATCGAGGCGACCCAGTATTCCGGAAATACTCAACGCTATAGCCTGTTGCAGGGAAGCGTTCATGTCTATGAGTAGCCTGGTAATATTCAATTCGAGAGTATCGATCCTTCCAAGCAGTTGTATTTCTAGTAAAGATAGACTCCCCTGAATATCGATAAAGGCCTGTGAGTAGCTCAAGTTGATGAAATCTACGTCTCCCTGGAGGTCTATCAATGTCTGATAGATCATATTGATCGTGTCGTTCAGAAGAGAGACCTCGAAGTTGTCCATTACCTCAAGGAAGCTATCGATCTCATCCAATTCAGAATGGAGGTCTTTTCCAGTTATCTGGAAAGTTGTGCTGTTGGTCGATATCCAGAGATTGATATCTCCCCAGTATGCGGACCCTTTGATCTTCAGAACATAATCACCAATTGGAATGTCGCTTGGAATCTCCAATATGAACATGAAAGAATTCGAGGCATCAAATACAAATCTATTGTAATGTATCATTACAGGATCTGGCCCATCGAGAATGGCAGTTAAGACCATTTCATTGAATATGACGTATGACCCCTGAAAAGAGACGTTTACTGTGAGTTGTTGATCAGGGTGATATTCTGCTGAATTCGTCTCAACCACAAGGGAGTCGGTCTCCTCAACAACATTGTCGACCGTAACGTATACTGTGGATGTAACATTGGGGATCGTTATGAATCCAAGCTCAGCAGTGATATTCACTATGGAACCTTCGGCATAATTATTGGAGTAAAATATCATCTGATAAGGAAATTCACTGTCAGTTAGGACTAACTCACCGTTCACATAGAAGTTAACCCAGTAAAAATGTGATGAGACTACAGTTGCTTCTATCAGTATGTTTCCTGACACAACATCCCCATCATCGGGATTTGAAATGAATACGGATCCTCCTTCAGTGATCGATCCTTGGGGGCTCATCAACGGATACTCATCTTTTGTTGTTCTCCATTGGTTAAGATATACTGGATCGTCTCCGATCCAATCTCCTCCCATGATGTCTTGATGTGGTCCTTTCAGGAAATCCTTTCCTGGATAGGAGGCCCAGTGATTTCCACCATATGGATAATCCAGATTCCAAATATTCCCTTCCTCATAGTCGAATGATTCCTTAAGATCGATATTGTGGTAGATCATGTTCAATGAACCGCCAACTAATCGTATTGCAGGGCCTTTATTCATTGTTAAAATATTCCCGATCGAAACAACCATGTCAATATTTCGGAATAGTACTTCAGTGGAATTGTAATGATCATTTCCCTCGATCATGGAAAAATCAAGGAACCTAGCTTCGATATCAACGACATGTGATTCGAAACTGTTATTCGTGACCTGGAGATAACTCGATCCTTCCACATAGATGGATCTATTGTTCATCTTGAAAAGATTGTTATTGATGATATCCTGAAATGAAGAGTTCCATTTTATTCCATAGTCCAAATTGTAAAAAACATTGGTTTTGATGTTGATATCGTGTGTTTCTTTAAGATACATTCCTATAGTACCATTTGCGAACTCATTTGCATCCACCGAGATGTTATCTGAAAAAACGATTGAGAGCGGGAGCTTTTGACCTGAAAAAATATAACCTGTAATGTTGATCTTGGAGCTATTAGCGATTATGATCTGACCTGCTGATCCTGTTAAAGAAAAGTTATTTTGACCTGAATAGTACCTCAATGGTTTGCCATTTATTGAATTCAGAGTATCGATATTATGTGTGTTCCAATATTCAGGATCGGATCCTTCGATCTCGATCCCATTTACCATTGAATTATTGGTCAATGTAACATTCTTTGAAGATTCCATGATGATATCCGAATCTCCAATATTTTCGAATGAACAACCATCTATCACGAAACCTCCTTCTGAATTTAGTATCCTCATTCCAAACAAGCTCATATTCGAAAAGGTGTTGTTTCTCAGAGTATTATTATTGCCAGTGAACTCGATTCCCCAGTATTGACTGGAATTGAATCTGTTATTCAAAAGAACGTTTGAATCACCAGTTATCATGTTCCCATATGATAGATGATCCAATACATTTCCAATAACAACTGTATCACTGGATATCATTAATCCCAACGAATAGTATGTTATTGAATTACCGAATATTGTGCATACCGTATCGGGATCGGCACTGATTCCCCCCCCTCCCCAATTCGATGTGTAGTTGGCAGGATCGAAATAATGGATCGTGTTGTTGATAATCTCGGTATTGTATGATGTGCGAGTTCCAATCCCCGATGGAGTAGTTATCATATTATTGATAAAAGTGCTATTTCCAGAACCAACTTCGCTGATCCCTTTAGTAAGGAAATCAAAATTCGAAGGATCTGGATCCACTTGGCAATTCGAGATAGTTGTGTTCTCCGTGTAATATACATTGACACCGGTATCTGCTCCCCAAATACTTGAATTTTGAACCATGCAATTTCTTGTGTT
>JAGLEG010000446.1 GCA_023145185.1 Thermoplasmata archaeon | reverse complement strand
GACACCTTCATCATGGTGGCCTTCAGGTGCACGGAGAAGAGGATCCCCTTCGCCCTGGCATCCTCGATCTGCTCCTCTATGAACGACCGCAGGGCCAGTCTGCTCATCTTCGTGACGTCTATTATCTCACCGTCGATCAACGGCGTCCTCTCCTTCAGGACCTCGACCTTCCCATTCGCGTCAACGAACTCGATCCTGCAATCCCCTGCGGTGGCCTCGTTGATGGTGGTGGAGATCTCGTTGGAGAATAGGTCCCCACCGTTCATGTGAGCGACGTGCGCCTTCGAGTCCGAACTCCACGCGCCCATGGGATGGGGATGTTTCCTGGCATAGCTCTTGACGGAACCCGGAGCCCTCCGGTCGGAGTTTCCTTCCCTCAGGACCGGATTCACGGCGCTTCCTTTTATCTTATCATATCTGGCCTTTATCTCCTTCTCCTTATCGCCCTTCGGGTCCTCCGGATAGTCGGGCAGATCATAGCCCTTCTCCTGAAGCTCCTTGACCGCCGCCTTCAGCTGGGGGATCGACGCGCTTATACACGGCAGTTTTATGACGTTGGCCTCCGGCCTCTTCACCAGATCTCCCAGTTCCGCCAGGTCGTCCGATATCTTCTGCTGGTCCGTCATCCTCTCGGGGAACCTGGCGATGATCCTCCCAGCCAGGGAGATGTCCCTGGTCTCAACTGCCACACCGGCCGCGTCGGCGTATGATCTTATGATCGGCAGCAGCGAGTGGGTCGCAAGTGCAGGCGCCTCATCCACTTTGGTATAGATGATCCTCGATCTTCCAACTCCTTCATCTTTCTCCATCTTTTCAACTCCTGTCCGTGTGAAAATATCTACTCCCTATCCTTGTCAACGTATACCGCATCATCATAATATTTCGGCACGACGTCTCTCACAACATCGATGATGGTGCCGTCCCTGTACTCTATCAGGGCGACGATCTTATTCCCCCAGTTGGGCTCCACCTTCGAGCCCGTAATATCCGTTGCCATCCTGTTCAACTCCTCTATGGTGCATATCCTCATCTCCTTGGGAACCTTGGCGTGCTTGAGCTTCTCCAGCAGGTCCATCCTCCTTGGATTGATGGCTATACCACGTTCTGTTACGACCACGTCCACGGTCTCACCCGGGGTCACCACGGTGGTACACCTCTTCACGACAACGGGGAACCTGCCGCGAAAGAGGGGCACCGTGACGATCGTCAAACTGGCACCAGCGGCGGTGTCGGAATGGCCTCCAACGGGTTCGGCTATGATCCCGGTGGACATCGTTGCGGTATTTGCGTTGAAATCCAGGTCCACCTCGGTGGCACCCAGCACGACAACGTCCAGCTTGTTCACGGTACACCCTTTTCCGTGTATGTTCGCGTAGGCTCCGATGGGCAGGTCCACGTGGTTGGGGTTGTTCTTCATGTTCTCTATGGCAACCATGTCGAACGCCTGGCCGGTTATCAGCTTCTTCACGGTGCCATCCTTCAACATGTCCACGAGGAATTTCGTTGTACCCCCCTGTGCCCAACCGGCGGTTATTCCCTTCTTCTTGATCAGTTTGTGAAGGTACTCGTTGAACGCCAGGGATATCCCCCCGGCCCCGGCCTGGAAGTTCATACCATCCTTCACATAGCCCAGAAGGTCAGATATTGTGACGGTGTCCTTCGCGATCTTCAGCCTGGTGGGGGAATTGGTCACCCTGAGCTCTCCGGAAGCTATCTTTGAAGGGTCGCCGATCTTATCGACGACCACTACGTAATCAACCTTCTCCTGGCTTATGGACATGGGAAAGTTGGGATATTCCACCAGGTTATCGGTGATCGCGATCACGTGGTCGGCGAAGTTCACGTCCACATAGGCGAAGTTTATCGTGCCGCATGCTGAGGGGCCGTTGATGGCATTCAGGTTCCCCAGCTCATCGGCGGAAGGCGCACCCACGAAGGCCACATCTATCTTGATGTCCCCGGCCTCCACGGCCCTGACCCTGCCCCCATGGGACCTTATCTTCATGGGTTTATCCAGATACTTGCCCGAGCTCACAAGCCTGCCGAACTCCCCCCTGGCGGACCCACCCTCGATGTGAGCTATGGTGCCGTCCTTGATGCACTTGATGATCATATCCTCCTGACATTGAAAGGTGGAGGTGGGTGCTAGGGTCAGGTTCCTGATCCCCATCTTCTGGATCTCATGAAGGACCATGTTCATCACCATATCGCCGTTGCGGAAATGGTGATGGAAGGATATCGTCATTCCATCCTTCAGCCCAACCTTTTCTATCGCAGCGCCCAGGGTCGCTATGACCTCGCTTGTCTGATCCGCAATATACCCCAGCCTGGGGCCATGCTTCCTATCGTTCCTGGGAACGGCGTTGAACGGCCCACAATAGGGTGTGAGCTCCTCTCCGTTGATGGACCTTGGAACCAACCTTCCGATCTGGTTCTCCACCCATTCAACCTCACCAGTATCTGCCATTTACCCCTCCTCCTCAATTTCGGGGATGGATAGTTCAGCTGCCCTTGCCCTGGCCAGTATTCGCTCCGCCTTCAGGGCGATGGGTCTGTCCACCATCTTCTTCCCAAGGGCGATGACGCCGGACCCCTTCTTTCTGGCCCTTTCGATGGCGTTGGTGACCCTCACCGCGTATCTGATCTCCTCCTGGGTGGGATTGAACACCTCGTGGATCACCTCTATCTGAAGGGGATGGATGCAGGCCTTACCGTCAAACCCCATCTTTTTTATCATGGTGGTCTCCCTGCGGAGGCCCTCCTCGTCCTCGAAGTCAGAGTATACGGTATCGATCGCCTGGATACCGGCGGCCCTCGCGGCCAGGAGTATCAGGGAGCGTGCCGTGTTGATGGCAAGCCCATCGGCACTTCTCTCTCCTCCCAGGTCGGCGGTCAGGTCCTCGCCCCCGATGGTGATACCCTCCAGCCGTTTTGACGCCCTGGCGATCTCCGGGGCGTTGATGATGCCCTTGGCCGTCTCCATGGTGGCGAAAAGCTTGATGCGGCCCCTCTCCAACCCTTTCCGCTCCTCCATCCTGCTGACCATTTCGTCCACCTGGATCACGTCCTCGACGCTCTCCACCTTGGGGATGTAGATGCCAGAGAGTTTCTCGCAGACCACCTGTTCGATGTCCCATTTACCCCAGGGGGTGGAGAGGGGATTTATCCTCACCGTCACCTCCGTGCACGGCCCGAAATCGATCACCTTCAGCGCCTCGGACACCAGCATCCTGGCATCCACCTTGAACTCGGGTCCGACGCTGTCCTCCAGGTCCAGCGAGATCACGTCCGAACAGTAGAGCCCCGCAGGGGGGATCATCTTTGGGTTGTTTCCGGGGACGTAGAGCCTCGATCTCCTCAGCTTCATTCGAAAGCACCCCCCTTGATCGCCGCCGCCTTGATCCTGGCTATGATGGTGAAGTTCAGGGGGCTCCTGCCCTTGCTCCATACACGGACATCCTCGATCCCCATACCCTTGAGGGTATCCTCGATCACCTTGAACACCTCATCCCGGAACGCATCCCTGGCCTTGCCCTCTATCTCCACCTTGATCCCGGTGCCCGGCTCCGCCGGAAAGAGCTTGACAACGCAGTCCTCCCTCTCTTCGGTACCAGCCACACCCTCCCGCTTTATCGTGTGAACTACCATATTTACCACCTCCAGGTCAGGAAATGCTCTTTCTGGTGTAATTGAGGGTCCCACCCTCCCTGATCACATCGATCTCCCTTGAGGAGAGATCGTGCATCAAGGGTATCGATATGCCCTTGTTCCTCACCTCAAGGGTCATCTCGCCCGAGAGGTCAGAGAGGTCCAGGAGGAGGTCGTCCCCCTGATCCAGCCTGTCGAAATCGGCCAGATCCTTGAATGTGAGGGGCATGATCCCGAAATTGATCAGGTTCGCCCTGTGGATCCTGGCGAAGGACTTCACTATTACGCTCTTTACTCCAAGGAACTTGGGGGCGAGCGCCGCATGCTCCCTGGACGATCCCTGGCCGTAGTTGTCGCCTCCTATGATGAAGCCGCCTCCCTTCTCCTGCGCCCTCCCCGGGAAATCCTCGTCCACCTGCGAGAAGACATACTCTGATATTGCGGGTATATTCGAGCGGAGTGGGAGGATCTTTGCACCGGCGGGCATTATGTGGTCTGTTGTGATGTTATCTCCCACTTTTATCAGGACCTCGCCCTCCTGGGACGAAGGAAGCCGGGGAAAATCGGGTAGGGGCTTGATGTTCGGGCCCCTTACGATCTCCACTTTACGCGCCTCCTCCTCCGGAAGCGGGTAGATGAACAGGTTGTTGTCGACGAGGTAGCTGGTGGGCTCCTCTATCTTTCGATACTCTCCGAGCTCCCTGGGGTCGGCCATTACACCTTTCAATGCCGTGGCGGCCGCTACCTCGGGTGAAACGAGATATGCGTCCGCATCCTTGGTTCCGGACCTACCCTTGAAGTTCCGGTTGAACGTCCTTACCGAGACAGCTCCTGACCTGGGCGCTAGCCCCATTCCGATACAGGGACCACAGCCGGATTCAAGCATCCTGAAACCCGCCTCCACCAGATCGGCATAGGCGCCGGTCCGGACCATCTCCCTGATTATCGTCCTAGAGCCCGGGGAGATCGTGGCGGATATATCCTCGTGAAGCCTCTTTCCCTTCACCGTTTGAGCCACTATCATCAGGTCGCGAAATGAGGAGTTGGTGCACGATCCTATGCAGACCTGGTCCACCTTCATGCCCTGAAGTTCCGAGATCGGTACGACCGTGCCGGGGGAGTGGGGTTTCGCGGCGAGTGGGACGAGGGTGGAGAGGTCTAGCTCCATTATCTCATCGTACTGCGCGTCATCATCGGCCTTCATCTCCACCCACTGTTCGCCCCTTCCCATCGCCTCCAAGAACCTCTTCGTGTTCTCATCGGAGGGGAAGATGGACGTCGTACATCCTGTCTCGGTACCCATGTTGGTCACGGTTGCCCTGTCGGGCACCGATAGCGTGGAGAGCGCAGGTCCGAAATACTCCAGGATGTAACCCCTGCCTCCCTTGACGTCGATCCTTCTGAGGATCTCCAGAATGATATCCTTCCCTGAAACCCAGTCGGGCAGCGTTCCTGTAAGCTTGATGCCCATGATCTTGGGGTATTTCAGCTTGAAAGCCCCACCTGCCATGGCGACTGCGACATCAAGTCCTCCAGCCCCTATGGCTATCTGTCCGATGCCCCCTGCTGTGGGGGTATGTGAATCGGAGCCTATGAGCGTCTTTCCAGGGGTGGAGAACCTCTCCAGGAAGACCTGATGGCATATCCCGTTCCCAGCCTTGGAAAGGATTATCCCGTACCTCTTGGCTATCGACTGCAGATACCTGTGATCGTCCGCGTTCTTGAAATCGGATTGAAGCATGTTGTGGTCGATGAAGGAGACGGACCTCTCCGCCTTCACCCTGTCCAGACCCATCGCTTCAAACTGAAGATAGGCCATGGTCCCCGTTGCATCCTGGGTCAGGGTGTGGTCCATTCTGATCGCAATCTCCGTACCGGGAGATTCCACTCCCTCTATCATATGTTCCTTTAAAATCTTCTGAGCCAAGGTTCTTCCCATAGAATCCCTCCACATGGTAATACTCTAAGGCGGATGGGAATCAAGACCCCAGTATAAATAACTTACTAAATTATGATATTATCCTGACATTCACGAAATATTGGCATTGATATTGCAATAATATGGCCTTTTATTCGTCACTCTTAAATAACATAACCACCTTGTTGAATAATCCTGGGTGAAACCAGTGGAGCTATCTACCACCGAACGTGCAGTCCTTATGGGCATGGTCACTTTTCCCGATATCCAGGACCGGGAAATATCCTCAATGCTGGACCTCCCCAATTCCACTTATGCCTCGGCGAAGTCCAAGATCCTCAAACAGGGACTGGTTCAGGACCTGTTCATTCCCATCTTCCCCAGGCTCGGGTTCGAACTCCTTGCCACGGTCTTTGGCGATTTCAACCCATCCATTCCATTCGACGAGAGGCTGCAGAACACGAAAAGGACCGTGGAGGCCTCCCCCGAGATGATCGTTTCCATAGGCGAATCACACAGGGGGTTCTCACTCTCCATCGCCAGGAACGTCACCAGGATCATGAAGATCATGGACATCAGGATGAGGCTCCTGGCCAGGTTGAACCTCCTTGAGATAGAGCTCCCCACGGAGGTACTGTTCCCTTTTCAGCTATCCAACATACACCGGTTCTTCAACAACGCGCCCCTGCTGTACAAAAGGATACAGGAGAAAGGGGGATTTCATAGCGACCACCTGGATGACCTCTTCACACCCGAACAGCTCAAGAAAAGGGACAAGATCCTGCAGCTGGATGGCTCCAGGAGGATCGACGAACCGGCGCAGGTTGAGCTGTCGAAGACCCAGCTGGACATCCTTCTCTATCTGATCAAATATCCAGAGCTCTCCGCATCGAGGTTATCGGCCTTATCCCCCTATTCCAGGCACACCATCTCCAGGGCGAAGGACCATCTCCAGGATGAGGGATACATCACCAGGATGAGGTTCCTGGACCTGGCACAGCTGGATTACAAGATCCTTACGCTGTTCCATTCAAAGCTCGACCCGAAGCATCCGATAACCATTGGAGAGTGCTCCATGCCCCAGCTGCTTCAGGATGAGACCATCTTCTTCACCAGCAGGCCAACGGAGATGGTCATGATCGCCGTCTACCCCGATTACGTGGCTTACAACAAGGGGATGTCCGCCTTCAACCACTTCCTGAAAAATAATAACCACGCAAATACCATACCGGTGTTCAGGAACCACTCCCTCCCGGAGGCGATATGGATCAAGAAATTCGCCTTCGAGGACCTGCTCAGGGACCACTTCAACCTCAAGGCATAGGGCCTCGTATCACACAAATATTCTAACCTGGATCACCATCATCCATTTATAAAGTCCAGGGGGTCCAGAGTCCAGGAGAGATTGGGCAAGAGGGAAAGAACTTCTTGAAAGATCTTGCCATGATCAACCTACGAACTTGGGCCTTGCGGAGACGAGGCGGGGCAGCGGAAGAGGCGATCTCTGCATAGTTCCCTGCGATCTCCCCATCTCCTCCAGAAGCTCCTCAACGGCCATCTCCCTCTGGGCCTTCTCCCTGTTCCTGATCCTCACCGTCAGGTTTCCTGACTCCGCTTCCCTGTCGCCGATCACCGCGGTGAAGGGGATCCACTCCTTCTCCGAGTCCCGGATCCTCCTTCCCACCGTTCTATCGGTATCGTCGATGTCCACGCGGAACTCGCCCAGCCTGTCTGCGAGTTCCTTGCAGAGGTCCAGCTGCTCATCGGAGACCGGTATGAGCCTGAGCTGGGTGGGTGAAAGCCAGAACGGTAGCGTTGGTGGAAGGCCTTTCATACTCTCCAGATACGCCTTCTCCAGGAGCGCATATATGTTCCTCTCAATGGCGCCTGAAGGTGATAGGTGGAGTATCAGCGGATGTCGGTTCTCCCCGTCCTTGTCGGTGAAGGTTATGCCGTACCTCTCCCCGTTCTCAACATCTATCTGATCTGTGTTCAGGGCGGATGCCTTCCCCTGGCCGTCGACGAAGTTCCACTCGTACTTCAGGACGAAATAGAAGAACTGATCGTCCCACATCTCCACAACGATCGGCTTTCCATACTCCCTGGCCATGTTCACCACGAACTCCGTGTTGTTCTCGTAGAAATCCCTGGTAACCCTCACGGCCATCTGAAGCTCTTCGGGTATCCT
The DNA here is from genome assembly GCA_023145185.1 of Thermoplasmata archaeon. Lineage (GTDB taxonomy): Archaea > Thermoplasmatota > Penumbrarchaeia > Penumbrarchaeales > Penumbrarchaeaceae > JAGLEG01. Next base: position 2,376 of record JAGLEG010000446.1, on the reverse strand, counting down.
GAAGTCCATCTGGGTGAGGATCTTGCGGGAGAGGTTGAACCTGACCATCATCTCGGCCTTGGCAGCATCCATGTCAACACACAGGGCGTGACAATCAGGCATGGTGAAGGACCTCAGCCTCCGAAGGCCGGTGAGCTCACCCCTCTGCTCCACCCTGAACGAGTACCTGGTCATCTCGTAGAGCCGAACTGGCATCTGCTTGTAGGAGAACGTGGCATCATGTGCCATCAGGAACTGTCCGAAGCAGGCGGCGAACCTTAGAAACACCCTCTTGTCAGGGGTGTCAATGGTGTACTGTCTGGCCGGAAATCTGTCCAGATAGGATTTCAGGGATGGGTGCTCGAAGTCATACATTATTGGAGATTCTATCTCCATGCCCCCGTACGCCTTGACCTCCGACGTGACGTACTGCTCAAGAAGTGATTTTATGAACCTGCCCTTGGGATAGAACCTCATGTTTCCCGGGTCCGACCCCGGCTCGTAATCCGCGATCTCCAGGGACCTCATGTACTTCACGTGCGGAGGCTCACCCTTCGCGGTCCTCGATTTGGAGATCTCGTACTCGAGGAACTTTCTCAGCTGGGTATCGCCCTTGAAATCGAAACCCTTCACCTTGTTTTTCTCGACCCTGACGGGATGCAGCTCACCTTCCAGGTCGAGAACGTACCAGCTGGACCTCGCCTTCTTCTCGGACCCCAGGGCCTTCGACTCCTCGGCCTTCTTCTTCTCCGTCCAGGGCCTTATCTCCCTGGAGAGCTCGGATAGGGGATGGCCCTTGCAGTTGAGATCAAATGATTTGTACCACCCGAATGGGGAGCGTTTAGTCTCCAGGGCCGAGCCCGACAGTGCGGCCTCCAGAGCCCTCATGATCTCCTTGGCATCGCCCGGCGTGCCAAGGTCGGAGCTAAGGTGTGCATACGGGTACAGCATGACCTTTTCGGTCTTTAAGGTGGCAGCTACACTGGTTATCTCCCTCAGGCACCCGGAGACCACCTCATCCTTGAACTTCACGTCGCTTTTTTCCACCGTGCAGAACACGACAAGGCAATCCTCCATACTGTCGGTTTCGGTTTCGACGTCCTCTGCTATGCCCTTGATAGCCTTGGTCACCCTGTACTCCATACGGTCCGAATGTATGAGAAGAAGTTTCATACGATCACTATCCGGGTGGTCAAAATTGACCATTTACTTAATATTTTCTAACAACGGTCAGACCGGCACCTTCGTCGGCCCGCCCCCCAATAGATTGTCCATGTACTTCCTGCTCAGAAGGGTCAGATACTCCGCCTCGATGAGAGACCCGTCCGTAAAGCTCTTCTGCGCTGTTTTGTAGAACGACAGTGGTTCGGTAATATCCATGCCCTCATCTTTTCTGGTGTATATGTCAAACTTGAGCTCGTTCATCTCCTTCTCGATACGGGCCTTCATGTCGCCTTTTGTCAGTATCTTCGGGAAGTTGGACCCAAGCTCGCGATACAGATCCAGAGCCTTGCTGTATCTCCCCAGGTCCGTCAGCTTCTTTATGAACGGTATCCGTTTGCTCCTGATCAGGAACATCTGGGGTTCATCCCTGTATCTATCCATGATGACCTCAAGGGAATCGCGATGGATCGACAGGAAGACCTCGAGGAAAGCACCCCTTTTGTCGGCCTTCACTCCCATTCTGGAGAGCACATCCTCCATCAATTTGATCCCCTCGCCGTACCTTTCACCCTTGATCAGGTTCCTCGCTTTCTTCAGTTCATCAATGAGATCGCCGTGGTCGGAGCCCATCGCCTCCAGTTTCGTCGATAACAACCTCGCCTCTATCAGCATTGAGGAGACCTTCTGAGCCCTTTCCAGGAACTGGGTCTTGATCTTGAGGTTCATCTCGTTCAGGAGGGCCCTCCCCTCCTGCAGTATCGAGGAGTACTCTCCCCTCTCATATCTGCTCTTGATCTGATCATATCTGCTTATGTACTCCAATCCCTCGTAGAGCTCCCCCGCCTTCTTCACCACTTCATCAAGCGACTGCATGAGGAAATCCGCATCCGCCTTCTGCCTTGTCTCCTCCACCTGGTCAAATGCCTCCTCGATATCCTTCCCCAGCGATATCAGGTCCTCGAACCTCTCCTTTTCAAATAGCATGTTGAGGTATTTCACCTTCTTCTGATACCCTTTGATGGAATCGTCAATCCCCTCAAGCCTCTCGAATCGGTTCGTTATCTTGATCCTCATCTCCTTGGCCTTCAGGAAGAACTCCCTCTTCGCCTGGACCTCGCCGACGGTGCCCTCTATCCTTACCAGGAGCTTTTTAGCATCCGAGTATCTCCTCTTCTTGACCATTTTTTCGGCCACGTTGAGAACGGATTCGATATCGCTGATCTCATCCTCAAG
>JAGLEG010000445.1 GCA_023145185.1 Thermoplasmata archaeon | reverse complement strand
ATATTCCATCTCTGATCATCGTCGGGGAAGAGGTCAAGGGACAATCCCGTCGTGGAGTCGCTCCTTGAGTAACCATCGTTCCACTCGTCCGGATGGCCGTCCCCGTCCGTGTCAACACTTGCGGCGGGGTCTTCAATGAAGGCGTCGGTGTTGTCGCCGACGTCGTCTCCGTCAGAATCCTTCGATTCTGATGGATCATCGGGGAAGGCGTCTCCGTTATCTCCGACACCATCTCCGTCGGTATCTATAGACTCATATGGGTTGTCGGGGAAGGCGTCATGGAGGTCAGGGACCCCATCCCCATCTCTGTCGCCCGAGAACTCATCCACCGTGATCTGAAGCGCGATCCTGTCGGTCTGATACTCGTCATCCTGCACCCACATCTGAACGTTCTTCGGGCCTTCTCTGGCATACGTGTGGTTCACGTTTATTCCCTCGCCGGTCTGACCGTCGCCGAAGTCCCACCTGTATTTGAGCTGGTCCCCGTCCGGGTCGGCCACCGGGTCCACCCAGAAGTTCACCGTCATCCCAATTAAGATGTGGAATATCTCCACGGGTTTTTCCGGCTCCTGGTTCTCATCAGTAAGTATCAGATTGATGCTGGCAGTATCGAAACCGCCCTCCCCGTCGGTGACATTGAAGACGAGCGCTATCTCCACCTGATCCACCATTCCCTCGTCGGTTCTCCAGATCTCCTGATCGTCCAGCTGGAACCAGAACTCCCCCGTTGCCGGATCGATGTCCCAGTCTATGCCTCTGTTTAAATTCGCATAGGGGAGCTGCTCCGAAATAGCGCTTTCCCACTCGTTGGTTGCATTGATCATGTTCACGGTGATGGTCAATATATCGTAGGGATCGATGTCGCTCACGATCGGTTTGATCCTCACCTTCCTGAACTGGTTGTATGTCCTGGGCATCCTTGTTGGAATGGTGATCTCGGGTGGATCGTTGACATTTGTGATCTTGAAATAGACTTCGAGGTAGGTTTGATCTTCTGTGAGATTCTCGGTGATGGAGAACACCATCTTCGAGTTTTGGAGGAGTACATCCTCATTGGTGGGGGTGAAGGTGACAATGCCAGAATCGCCCTCAACCTCGATCAACGAGTCCCAAGGATCAGACATCTCAATTTCGAATGAATATGATATGTCCAACCCGTCAGGATCAGATGAGTTTATCTGAAACGAGAAATCCTCATCCTCCAGTACCGAAATATTTTCCAGGTGGGCTACAGGCTTCAGTGGGTTGTTGTTATTCACCGTACGTGGGGTCCCATCAATGTTGATGTGCTGGACGATCGTCGGATCATTGGTGGGAGTGATGTTGATCTGATAGTCAGCTTCCACGGACATGTGCTGATCAATTCCCATCAGCCTCAGTATCTCCGTGCCAAACTGGTCAGGTTTTGGTGTGATACGAGCGAAATGATCGCCATATATTTCCACTATCTCAACGTAGATCAGTTCAGAATCGTAGGTGGAATCCCATTTCTTCAGCAATTTATTCCAAACGTAAAACTCGATGAATCCCTCATCGTCGATGAAGACGCTGATATCGGAGTTACCCAGGGGTTTTAAAAAAAACATAGAGTCCTCCTCAACTACCTGTATTCCGTTGAAATTGGGATGGACAGCTGGGGGATTGTCGTCCCATACCGAAAAGAGGTCCTCCAGGACGACCGGGTCTGACCATTTGGAGACCTTTATGGGGTCCGATGTTAGGTTGTCGGATGCGATCATCCTGATGGTGTGGTTCACCGGATCCGCGCCGATCTCCACTCCTGTGAAGTTCACGGAGTAATCCTTCCCGTCCGTGTGGTCGACGTCGCTTGAGTTCATTTCGAACGCGGAGACGTCCATGTCAGATACGCCAAGTTCTTCGTCGAGAGCGAGCAGGATCTTCTCCGGCGGGTCGTTGTCCCCGTCCGTGTAGGTGAAGGATATGGTGTAATTATCATTCAGGCCCCCGTTGGATACATGCTGCGGGTTTGTGGAGAGAACGGAGATATCGGATATGGAGGGTGGGTTGTTGGGGGCGACCTCCGATATTGTGACAGATATGGAGTAGTCGTTCACGGCCCCGAACGTGGTTGGGTCGAACCCATTGACGTTTCCGCTTCCATCCACCCTGAGATCTATAGCCTCCAGTATGACCCCCATGTACACCTTCCTCTGGTTCACGGTGCCTCCCGTCATGTTGTTTATAATATCTCCTGACCAGGAGGTGTCCGACGTCAGCCACCCCTCGGTATCGAACCACTGGGTGAGGACCATCTCCTCCGACTCCCATCCATCGTCTGATGTCCCCCATGTCCCGTCGGGCCCCCATGTGGAATAGACCAGGTGGAAGTGCATCCACATCGTCTGGTGCACATTGTAGGATTCGGAGTACCATTCGTCACTCTCGAAACGGAGGTTCGTGGAGCGGTTCCAGAAGTAGGATATGTTCCATATCTTGTCGTAGTCGGACCCTGTTATCTCGAACCAGTCCTGGTGGTCCCTGAGGCTGGAGAGGGACCCGCTCTTCTTATCTCCCAGCGAGGTTGCGTTCTTTAGATCGTTGGGGTAGATGTTATCGCTCTGATTGGTCGGGGATGAGATGGTGAACTCGTACTCTACCTCCACGTCGTCCCTCACGGGGGGGAGGGTGTCGACCATTTGTGTGTGTGAGATCCCGATGTAGTACCAGTTGAGCTCTGTCAGTCCGTTGGTCCCGCCGTTCTGGTCCAGTGTTCCCCTGGACGGGAGGTCCGCCCTCCAGTTGAAGGACCAGTTGGAGTCGTGCGTCCATGAGTCGGTATCGTCCCCATCGTCATAGAAGAAGTCGTGGCCCCCCTTATGGGTGATGCCGTTGTACTCGTCCACGTGGAGGACCTCGATCTTGAGAAGGTCGGAGTAATCGGATTCCA
>JAGLEG010000444.1 GCA_023145185.1 Thermoplasmata archaeon | reverse complement strand
ACTTCGAGTACAATATCTCGATACCTGCCCCCATGCCCCTTCAGGCGAACTACGGTGAGATACAGGAGAGAAGCCACGGGCTGAGGTTCAACGTAACGGCCGAGGATATCAACCATCTCACAAGGTTCCACAGGGACCCCAGAGGGTACTGGACCGAGATCTGGAAGGGCTACGAGGACAGGACCAGGCTTACCCTGCTGTTTCTGGACGATGAGAACCTCTCCCTCTATCGGCAGGGAGATATGTTCTGGCCAGGTGGGGTGCTGAATATCAGCAAAGGCGAGGAGGCGTCGATCATAATGGATGAGGAGGTCCACTGGAACATCCTCGTTTCAGGTATGAGCTCTCCCCTGACAAGGACGTTTGCGTCCATCGATATCGAGGTAAGCAGGTCGATAGTGGTCCCCGACGCCCTGATACTCTCTCCTGAGGACGGGTCGGTGTTCAAGGTGGGCGACATGATCCTGTTCGAGGGGGACCTCGACCCTCTGCAGGGAAGTTACGATGATTACACGTATAAATGGGTGGAGAGGGAATTATCCTGGGTCATATCCACGGAGAGGACCTTCTCACGAAGCTTTGTTGAGAGCGACCTGGTGGTGGATTTCGAGGTGTGGAAGGACGGAGAACTGCTTTCCTCTGCGGCCGTGAGTTTCGAGGTCTTTCAGCCGAACAGGCCCCCAATAGCAATTATCGACACCCCCGAGGATGGTAAGACGTTCGAATACGGGGATGAGATCCAGTTCTCCGCCGATGGGAGCTTCGACATCGACGGGGACGATCTGCTGTACGAGTGGAGGGAGATCGGGGTCAACAACACGCTCTCCGACGAGGTTGAGTTCTCTGCGACCTTCGATCCCGGGGAACATACGGTGGAGCTCAACGTGTCAGACGGCAGGGGGCTCTCATCCTGGGACCTCGTGAGCTTTACCGTTCTTAGACCCAACCTGGCCCCGGACCCCTACATCCGCTCCCCTGAGGAGTGGTCGATATTCCAGGAGGGGGAGCATATCGAGCTGAACGCCACTGGGACACACGACCCGGACGGGGACCATCTGGAATACACCTGGATCAGCTCCCTGGACGGGGTAATATCAAAATTGATGAGGGATAACGTCGTCCTATCTGTCGGCGCCCACCAGATACTGCTCTGGGCCAACGACGGCGAGTTCAACGTATCCACCAGTACGCAGGTAGCAGTTAATGAAAAGCTGATCATCCCCAATGAGAAGCCCGTGGCCGTGATCAGTTCGCCCTCCGGGTTGATCCAGTACTTTGTGAGCGACGTGATCGAATTCTCTGCGAATGGAAGCTATATTCCAAGTGATCATGATCATTATTCAAATGATGACTTGTTGCTCACGTACATGTGGTCAGTGGATGGCATCTTCATGTCCTATGAGAAGAACTTTCTGACTAAACTTGGAAAGGGGATACATCAGGTTAAACTAACAGTGGGAGCTGGAAATCTTTCGGATACGGACACGGTGACAATTCTTGTGAGCGACAGGACACCAACGATAGAGTTCTACATCGACGGCCTGGAGAGGACCGATGATCTCTTTCTCAATGTGTCCGCATACGAGGACGTATCATTCGATGGGACGCGGTCCAGAGATCCCGATGGGGGGGACCTCCATTATAACTGGTCCGTGGACGGTGAGATGATGTCGGAGGATCCCATCTGGGTCAACTCCTTTGAACCTGGAAGCTACCTCGTTCAGCTGACGGTGATGGACGAGGGTGGGAACATGATGTCGCACGTGATCCGGATCAACTCTATCCTGGAGGGCTGGGTGCCTGTGGATGACGAGCCGGTGGATGACGATGATGGGGAGACGGATAAGGAAGGGGTGAACATTATGCTTCTTATCGTTCCTATCGTTATCATAGCTGTGTGCATCGTGTTTATACTGTTTCTTACCATACAAACGAGGAGATTGAAGGACGAGGAGCTTGCCGGGGATAACGACGATGAGTGATCTTCCCTAGTAGGGAGATTTTTATATGGGTTGGATAATGTGGGAGCGTCCGACCTTCGGTTCGGACGATCTAAATAAACGCAGGGATGCACGAAACTGGTTTCGATTAGGACCACGATCCTTCTGATGGAAGGATCTGTTCCCGTTGACCAGGCTCGGCATTGCTGTACATACGCCTAAAATGCAAAACCAATGCAGGGATAGCCAAGCCTGGTCAACGGCGCTAGATTCAGGGTCTAGTTCTTAGTGATTCGAGGGTTCGAATCCCTTTCCCTGCACCATTTTTTTCTCGTCAATAGTAAACGTTCTCAAAAAACGATGCGATAAATCGTTTAGATACGGCAAAAAATGCTTACTAATAATTATAACCGTTTTTTGCCTGGCGCATAAAAAAGACTATCGTCAATTAAATTCATTTTTCTGCATCCCTTTCCCTGCACCATTTTTTACTATTGACTAAATTCATTGTTAATTGTAAATAGTAACTTGTTGGAAAGGGATTCGAACGAAGTTCTTTCAAACTTACATTCTCCTGCTTCCCTTTCCCTGCACTTTTCATTTTTATTAATATTAGAATCAAAATTATAACAAGATCAAACATGGCATATATGCCTAAAATGGATTTATTTTATTACATCTTTGTTTCCGACTTGCTCCGAATATCAGATAATGCAGTAGCATTTTCTTATGTGTGGAAAATTACATTTTCCAAACAAATCGGAAACGAAC
>JAGLEG010000443.1 GCA_023145185.1 Thermoplasmata archaeon | reverse complement strand
ACGCCGGATGCGGACTACATGGATAACCCCGCCCAGCCCTGGTACAAACAGTTCTGGGTGAAGCAGGTATCGAGGATCAGCGTGGACGCGGAGGACGCGCCCGCCCCTTATCTCCCCTGGGGCGAACCTGTTGAGGCAGTGCTCAACGTCACCTGGGACGGCGGATACATGGATTTCACCTCCTCCGAACTGGCGTCGCATTTCGATCTACTGGTCACGGAGGAGTGCACCAAGGTGAAGAGGACGGGGACCACGATAACCGACGTTTACACGGGGATACCCGTATTCGATCTGCTGGAGCTCGCCGGAGCGCCAGCGATGTACGGGGGGCTCACCTTCATCTCCTCCGACGGATACGCCAAGACCGCAGATCCCTGGGAGATATTTCAGGGATAGCTTGGGGGAAATGTGACAATGGTCGCCCTCACGGAAGGCGGCGAGTGGATACTGGAGGAGGATGGCGGCCTGATGATCGCCGGGTCTCCCCTTGAAAGCAAATACTGGGTCACCACATTGGCCGAGATACACCTGGAGGAGTGGAGCCTGGAGGTCAACGATGAGGTGATCGCCCTGGGCGATCTGAAAGCCGCCGTATACACCTACTCCGGGAACGCTTCAAAGCTGAGGGACGACAACACCACAGGCAACATCACCGCTGCCGGGGCGGTCATTTACAACCTCCTCGATTCCAGTATGAACCTGACGGGGATGAACAACGTTACCTTCTTCTCGGTGGATGGATCCAACGCCACCATCTCACTGGATGACCTCAGGGAGCGTAAGGCCTGGAACGTCTCCGCACTCCTGGCCTGGGAGGTTGATGGTGAGGCCCTGTACTACCAGAGCGGCCTGCTGAGGTTGATCCTGCCCGATGAGATGATCGATGGGGACGACTGGACGGCGGACATGTGGCTCTCCGGAGTACACCGGATAGAGGTGACCCCTTGACGGGGCAGCCGCATCTGATCAACGTGATCGGGCTCAAGAAGAGCGGCAAGACCACGGTCACCGAGGGGATCGTGGCCTCCCTCAGGGCGAGGGGGTACCGTGTCGGCACCGTCAAGTCCATGGTGCAGTCGGTATTCTCCATGGATACCGAGGGCAAGGACACGTACAGACACGGCAAGGCCGGGGCGGAGTTCACGATATCTCTCTCCCTGGGAGAGACCGTTCTGCTGCAACGACACGACGGCGGAAGAAGGAGGATCGAGGATATCTCGCACCTGTTCCCGGAGGGGACCCAGTACGTAGTATGTGAAGGACTGGAGGACCCAACAGCCCCGCAGCTTCAGGTGGTATGCCTGCGGGACCCCGATGATATGGAGAGGACGATACAGGTAAGGATGGTCGATCAAAAGAGCGTCATATGTCTCTCTGGCCTGATCGCATTGAAAGGAAAGGGAAACCTTTCCTACCCTCTTTTCAACATCATGGAGCCGTCCGGGAGGGAGGGGCTTACGGACCTGATCGTGGAAAACACCGGAGGGCCGGAACCAGACGGCAGGCCGTCCGGGCCGATCGTCGACCACGGTGGGAAGTGGGAGCCGGGAGTTCTCCCTCCCGGGGAGGTTCCAGAAGTCCCACCCATACACCACGGAGGTGAATGACGTGAAGTGGGGGCCGACCATCGCTGTGGTATCGATCATACTGCTGGCTGTGGGGGCCTTTTTCATTTTCGTCCTGCAGGACGAGGGGACAGGGGCGTCATTGATCGTGCTGACCCCTTTCTCCACACACAAGGTGGAGCTTGAAGGTGGGGCCGTTCCGATCGAGCGGATCATCGAGCATACGGGGGCAACGTACGACAACTCCACCGTCCTTGCCACCACCACGGATGGGGAGGTCCTATCCGTGGGCGGTGGAACCGAGATAACGGTCCAGAATGGGAGGTGCCTGCTGGGAGATGATAGTGAGCTTCTTGGCCTCTCATGGGGGGGTGGGATGGAGATCACAACGACGATGTCGGTGGCGAGGACCGCCCTTTACTCGATGAACCTTCCCGCACCCGGGGTCCCGTTGGTGTGGGCTGGCGTGGAGAGGGTGGTGGTCCTCGAGCTGGACGGATTGGGTTGGAACCTCTACTCCAACGCCAATGGGAGGCTGAACAACCTCTCGGGAATGGATGTGGTGATGCCGGCGCTGACCACATATCCGCCCATCACCAACGTGGGGACGGCCATGGCCGTCACAGGCCTGCCCCCCGCGGAGAACGGGATCAGGGCCAGGAGCGATCACACACTGCTCAAGCCGACCTTCCTGGAGGTGGGGGAAAACGATGGACGTTCCACGGCCTGGATAGAGGGGGACAGCGGATTCCTTGACGCCGATATGGAGAACAACGTGGACTCGGACGGGGACGGCACCATCGACGGAGAGATCCACGAGGCGGTGATGGCCCATCTTATGGCGGGGACGGAGATCGTCCTGGGCCACTATCACTCGATAGATGACGCCGGCCACCAGAGCGGACCTGAAAGCGAGGACCATCTCGAGGCGATGTCAAACATCAACGGCTACGTCGGCGAGGTGATATCGTTCCTGGAGAACGGAACAGAACCCTCAATTCTGATTACATTCTCGGACCACGGCATGCACGAGGGCAGAGATGGTCTGGGGGTTCACGGGGAGTTTAGACACGAGGATATGTTCTCCATCGTCGGCTATGAACTTCTCGGCGGAGCGGAGCCCCTTCCAGAACCCGGCCTTACCGTAGTGGATGACATTTCAAGCACTGTTGAAATAACGTTCGAGGAGTTCGTGGAACTGCCCACTGTTGAGGCCTACCTTGTGGTCAAGGGATCGAAGGGAGATGAAGGTGGGAACTACAGGGGTGTGGAGCTGTCCACAATAGTGGACCTCCACACCTCCGGAGACCCTGTGACCATTCGGCTCTCGGCCATGGATGGATACGCCGTCACACTTCCTGGACACTATGCGGATGAGGGGAGCGGCGTGATCCTGGCATACGAGAAGGACGGCGAAGGCCTTGGAGATGATGGGCCCATCAGGCTGATCATCCCACGATCCATAGCCGGGGAGTACAACGGCCAGGAGTGCCTCAAGGGCGTGATACGGCTGGAGGTGAACAGCTGAAGGCCTTACATCTGCTGGTGCCCGCAGTGGGGATCCTGCTGATGCTCATGGGAGCCCTGATCTACATGGGTTCCGACAGGGTCTCTCCCGATGAAGATGACTGGTTCGTCCGCGTTTCCGGCATGGTTGAGAACGGGACGGATATCCACATGGAGGAGTTCAGGGGGTTGAACACCTCCGTTTTCAGCATGGCGCTCGAGGGCACCGGGGAGGATGGAGAGAAACATGATTACAGGGGAACCCCCCTCATGGGGCTCCTTGATGGACTGGGCGTGCATGACAATGCCACCAGGGTGACCGTCCGTGCCGCTGACGGTTACTCCAGGTCTTTCTCGATATCAGACCTGGACGGGGGCATACTCCTCGTCCACGAGAAGGATGGAAAGGAGCTGGAGGGGAGGTCGGAGGGAGGAGATGGGCCCATCAGGCTGATAGTGAGCCAGGAACATGCGGGAACGTTCAACGCCCAGTTCAGCGTGAAATGGGTGAGCGAGGTGGTGGTATCATGAGGAGCGGGACCCACCTTCTTATCGTGTCATCTCTTTCGTTGACCCTGCTGATCTCCATATTCGTCTCGGCCGCATTGACGGACCCCAACGAGGAGGGATGCGACTCCTGCCACGTCGGGAGCAGGCCGGAGGGGGAATATCAGCTGGAACTACCCGATATCGTTGTACTTGCACCCGACAACGTCTCGGCCGGAGGGTCCTTTCAGCTGCTGGTGAGGATGGCGGAGAGCGAACCTTACGACCTTATCTCCCCAACTGCATCGCTGGACGTATCCGGCCTCGAGGGCGCTGGGGCGGACCGAACACATGCGGACCTGGAGTGGACGGGGGAATATTTTGAGGGCCTCTTCCGGGTCCGGGACGTCCACGAGGGAGGCACCTTGAAGGTGACCATCTCATTCACGATACACTACGATCACCCCGACCCCGAGGATGGTGACATAGGCACCTATTCTGTCGAGAGGTCGCACGTGGTCGATGTCCCTGGAGAGGTTTCGGATGATGAGAACAGGGGAGATGAGGATACGCCCATACCTCTGACCATTGCGCTTCTCTCCGCTGCGGCCACGGGGGTGATCCTGCGCAGGAAGAGGAGCTAGCTATCTCCCTTCGGGGGATCAGCTTCACCTATCGTTCGGCCGGGAAAAGCACCCTCTCTGGCCTGGACCTTGAAGTTGAACCTGTTGGATATCTGGGCCTCGCCGGCAGAAGTGGCGGAGGCAAGTCCACCCTTCTCTACATCCTGTCGGGGCTTGCGCCGGGGTTGATACGGGGGACCCTGGAAGGGGAGGGAAGCGTTCTGGGAAGATCGCTCCCCCTCTCCCTCCCAGAGATATCAAGGGATATCGGGGTGGTGTTCCAATCCCCTGCCGACCTCTTCGTCCAGGGCAGGTGCAGAGATGAGATCTCCTTCTCGTTGATATGCAGAGGGGAATCCCATGATAGGGCAAATTCCATGGCCATGCGTGCCGCGGAGGAGCTCGGGATCGCCCACCTGCTTGACCGAAGGAGCAGGGACCTCTCCGGCGGCGAGAAACAGCTGGTCGCCATAGCATCCTCCCTTGCGGTCAAGCCCAGGGTCCTGATCATGGACGAGCCCTCCTCCCAGCTGGACCCAAGGGGCAGGAGGAGGTTCCAAAACGGGATAGAGGGGGTCAGAAGGCTACATCCCGGCATCACCATCATACAGATAGAACAGCGGTTGGAGTGCCTTCGTTTCTGCGATCAGGTTGCGATCCTCGACGGGGGCAGGATCGTTCACAAGGGGCCGTCCTCCCGGGTGTTGATGGGTGACCTGGAGCGGTTCTCCCTGAAGGAGGACCCGATGGTGGGAGCCTACAGGAAGGCGGTCGAGCTGGGGTTCCACGACGGAAGTGGTGTCAGAAGGGACCTCCTCCGGACCATGGGAGATGCGCTCAGGGGGAAGCTCTCACCTGTTGAACACGGGGCGAGGGCGGGCTACCTCTCCCTTCAACTCGAGGACGTGTACTACAGATATCCCGGCTCCAGAGGAGGGATACGGGGATTGAACCTCTCGTTGGAGGGGATCCGCTCCCTGGCGCTTATGGGGCCCAACGGCTCGGGGAAATCCACCCTTGGAAAGACGATCGCATCCCTTATCGCCCCGGACAGGGGCGTCGTGAAGGTGGATGGGAAGGTGTTCTATCTGTTCCAGGAGCCATCCAACATGTTCTTTGCCGAAACGGTGGAGGATGAGCTTGGAGGGTTGGATGACGAGAAGATAAGGTTGCTGGAGACGCTGGAGCTATCGGGGCTGACGGAGAGGGAGCCCCAGCTTCTCAGCCAGGGTGAGAAGCAGAGGCTCGCGATGGTTCTGGCATTGACCTCCGGAGGCGACCTTCTGGTGCTGGACGAGCCCTTCCGGTCCCTGGACGGGGTCATGATACAGAGGGTAAAAGGGCTCCTCAGGAAGGAGGCGGCCCCCCCGCATATAATCATCACCAACGACCCCGAGGCGGCATCCTCCTCGGATCGCATGCTGGTAATGAAGGGTGGGCGGATCGTTGGCGATGGGCCCCCACAGGAGATCCTGTCAGACCCGCACATGATGGGGGAGCTCAACTGGCCCATGTACGGCGCGTCCGTCATCGCCCGCAGGTCGAGGATGGGGAGCGGGGGCAGCTATCACCAGATCAAGCTGGCGCTGGACGGGGAGGTGAGGAGCTGAAGGCTGGCTTGAAGGAACTGGACCCCCGCGTCACGTTCATAGGGGTGATCGTGGTGAGCACGGCCGCATTTGTCCTGGACGGCCCTACAATGCTCCCCCTCCTTCTTATCCTGCTCCTTATGTGCGCCTACCATTCGGAGGATATCCGCAGATATGGAAGGGGCGTCAGGGGGCTTCTGATGATGATGGCCTTCATCGGCCTGATCCAATCCGTTCATCCGCATGGAAACGGCCTGATCTCACTGTCGTTCCCGCACGTGGGAGAGGTTGGATTATTTTCCGTTGTCGGTTTTGAAACCGCGGCGAGGATCATGGGGAGGATCGCCATACTGGTAATGACCACGATGCTGTTCGCATCGACCGTGGATGAGGGCGAGTTCCTTCGGGGGCTGAGCAGTTTCAGAATACCCTATCCGGCCATCTTCTCCATCAATCTCGTGCTGCGCCTGATCCCGGACCTGTCGGAGGACCTGCAGGAGATAGAGATGGCGTTTAGAGGTCGGGACCTTGGCTTGAGACGCGGATACCTGGGGCGCTGGAGGAACTACACCCGCATGATCAAACCGCTATTTCTCAGACATCTTAGATTGGCATACCTCATGGGCCTATCGTTGGAGTTGAGGGGGTTCTCCGGGAAAAGGCCCAGAGAACATGGAAGCGGAAGGGCGCTCAAGCTGTCAGAGAAGGCTGTATTACTCCTGCTTGCCTCTGGTGAGGTCCTGCTTTTCGCCTGGGGCTTGCTAATGTAGTATACTACATTCCGCCCAGGTTGGACTCAATGAACGTCTCGGTATGCATAACGCCGGGTATGGAGCGGATCTGGCCAATTATGTTATTGGCGAGGTCTTCGGGGTCGTTTCCCTTGACGTGCACGATGAAATCGTACTCGCCCAGAAGGGGGTAGGCCTCGATGACAAATTCCAGGGCCTTGAGCTTGTTGAAAACCTCATGCTCCACGGCAACGTCACACTTTACCATCATGAAACCGAATACCATAAACAGGGCAATGACATACTCTAGGTTTTAGCTTTTTCCCCACGGAAGGCGAATATAATTGAGAATAGGGCCAATCCAGGGGGGAAAACAGTTATATTAAAGCCCGTAATCCCACACAGGTGGAGGGCACCTGTGGGAAGGTTGTGTCAATACAGCTTTGGGGACCCGACACCATAATGTTCCAATAAACCGGGGGATGACCAAATGAACAAGAAGGTAATGAATCGATGGATAATCGTTGTAGGTGCGATCCTCATCCAGCTCTGTCTGGGAGCGATCTATGCGTGGTCTGTGTTCACGCCACCGCTCTCAGCCCCCTTACCAGATGATACATTCGAAAACGACATGGGCATTATCTGGGAAGGCGATCTGGTGGTTGGAGAGGATACCGACCTCCTCTTTTCGTTCACGGAGGATGGTAACCAGACCATGTGGGAGACCATCACCCTGGACCTGACACTGATGGATGATGAGAACAAAGCGATCAAGAGCGATAAGATGATACCCGTTGTAGGCTACGTCTACAGCGAAGGCGAACCCATCGCCCAGGGACCATATACCGGCATCTACTCTGAAGGAGCTTATGTCTTTGAGGATGATGACGGCAACCTGGTAAAGGTCAAAAAGGGAGGTAACTGGCACTTCACCTTCACCGCTGTTGACGAGGAGAACCTGACGTACGAGTACGAGGTCATGTTCTCGCCCGGGACCGGGGATTTCGGTTTCAGCAAGGCCCAGACCCAGATGATATTCGCCCTTGGCCTGTTCACGTTCGGTGTTTTCACCATCATAGGTGGTAAGCTCACGGCCAAGTTCGGACCCAGGAAGATAGCTATCCTTGGGGGCGTGGTCCTTGGAGCAGGTTACATGATCGGTGGATCGGTGGGCACATCCTTTGTCGGATTACTTCTCGCATTGGGCCTTCTGGGAGGCGCAGGTATAGGACTTGCCTACGTCGTTCCGATCGGAGTGGCAGTAAAATGGTTCCCCGATAAAAAGGGCATGATCTCAGGGCTTGCGGTGGCCGGATTCGGTTTCGGCGCCCTGCTATGGATGAAGCTCCTGACCGGATTCAAGTTCGGGTCCATAGTTGATCTGACACCGGGTTGGGGCGGCCTGTTCGATTCGTATTCGGTATCACAGATGTTCTTCATCTACGGTATCGCCTTCCTTGTGGCCATCATCGCCGGGGGCATGTTGATGATCAACCCACCCGAGGGGTGGAAACCAAAGGGCTGGAACCCGCCCGAGCAATCGGATAAAAAAGCGACAGGATCCATCGATTTCACGCCCGCACAGATGCGCAAGACCGCACAGTACAAGATGCTCTTTGTCATGTTCGTTTTCGGTGCAGGTGCCGGGCTCATGACGATCGGTGTGATCAAGCTCTTCGGCACAGAGGCTCTGGTGGACTCCGGGAAAAGCGCTGCAGAGGCGGGGATAATAGCCGGGACGGCGATGGCCTTCTTCTTCTCCCTCGCAAACGGCATTGGCCGTATCGCATGGGGAGCTATCTCGGATAAGATAGGCAGGCGAATGTCGTTTGTGGCGATGTTCGGATTGCAGGGAGTGATGATGCTGATCTTCTACTTCCTTGCCGGCAACGAGTACATGCTCTACGCTGGTGCTGCGATAGTCGGGTTCAACTTCGGTGGAAACTTCTCCTTGTTCCCTGCGGCGACTGCGGATTTCTTCGGAAACAAGATGGTCGGACAGAACTACGGCTTCGTCTTCTTCGCCTACGGTATAGGCGGGATCCCTTACCCGATACTGGGCGGGATGATGGGAGATAATGAGGCGTGGATATGGGCGTTCATACCAGCTGGTGTACTGCTTCTTGCATGTGCCGGTATCGCCTTCATGCTCAAGCCTCCAGAGGCTCCAGAGCAAGTCGAGTGATAGAGAAGGAACACGGGGGGCGAGAGATCGCCCCCCGATATTTTTTTTATTTTAAGAGCTAAGCAATGTTATAGCTTAAATTAAAAATCGGGAGAATCTCTGATTCTCCTACGACTATGAAAAAGAGATCGTTTTAACATAGTTGTATTTTTCATAACACCAGGAAAAACTCTGTTTTTCCAAAGGTTTTCCTGCTTAAGAGGTAAGTATTCAATCAGCTTAACAGGAAATATAAGCGAAGAACTAAGCGATATACAAGCTTAAATTAAAAACCCAAACGATAACGATCAGCCCAGCTTCTTCATCTGAAAGGTCCGATAGCCCATCAGGACCTTGATGCTTCCCTTTGCCCTGAACTCCTCATCCAGCCCCTGGTCTCCCGTATCGACCCTGAGCACTTTGGTCCTCTCCAGCTTCTGCGGGACAGATACCACCATGATATTCTCCATACCCACCCTTCTGACCACTGCAGGACTGATCTGAAGGTTCCCCCTTCCCAGAAAGAAACCCTGTCCCCCTATCGGGGAGACCACTATGTAAGCTGTCCTTTCATGCCCTTTTCCCGCATCGAGCTTTTCAAGCTCGGAGAGAATGATCCTCTCACTGCAGTCCTTGGCTATCAGCTCGCCGCCCATGACGATGTCCACCCCAAGATGGGTCTTGTCGATATCGATCCCCTTGCCTATGGACTCCAGGGTGCCCCCGGGGCCCAGTATGTAAATGGATCCAGGCTCCTCCTCCATCTCCTCCTCCATGTGCTCCACGATCTCATTTATGTAATCCTCCACGGTCGCCTCCTCTACCATGAACTTCCCCATCTGGATGAAGGAGGGCTCGTAGAGCGTCCTGGCGATGCCGAACAGGGCGATGTTCCACTCACCCTTTCTGTATCTCTCCTCATCCAGGTCCATGATCTCGCCCTCGCCCGTTGTCATCTCCCCCCTGATGAAGAACTCGAGAAGCTCGCCCCCCGTCCTGGGATCTATTGCGAAGATGCCCGAATGCATCTTCACCCCGGAGGGGATCCCGAACATCGTCTGCTCTGGACCTGCGGCCGAGAACACGTCCCTTGCCGTCCCGTCCCCTCCGCAGAATACCAGAAGATCGACCCCCATCTCCACCGCTTTTTTTACGAAATCCCTCGTATCAGCGGCGGTGGTGATCTCTCCATGGTCTGCGATGACCTCGATGGTCCATTGTGGAACCTGGTCCTGCATCAGGACATCCTCACCCATGGACCCGGAGGGTGTGAGCCAGTGGACCTCGATATCGGTCCTGTGTCTTGTGTACGCCTCGGCAAGCCTCTTTATGGCGATATCGGCCCTGCCCTCCGCCCTCTCCGTTGCGCCTCGTTTTCTTGCCTCGTCAACCACGCCGTCGGTCCCTTTCAGTCCCACCTTGCCGCCCATGCCGGCGACCGGATTGACGATGAGGCCTATCCTGATCATGTAAGCTGCATGGGGGTCGCTGTTTTAAAACCATCGAATGTTCTTTTATGATCAGGTGGCCGTTTGACATGATCGGTTGAGCTTTTCGTTAAACCCTGACCGCCTCGGCCCAGTGGTTCCTCCCGTCGAAGTAGGAGCGGACCAGCTTCCATCCTGATCGGGCGACCTCCTCCTCAAGCTCTCCAGGTCCGTAGAGGTGGTAGAACCTCATCCTCTGGACACCTTCCTTCCACGGCACGAGGAAGTCCCCCGGCAGTGGGCCGTCCAGGGGGCCAGGTTCCCTGCTGCTGTTCACTCTGGAGAGGTGCTCCTTTCTGAACCTCTCCTGGTCCCAGGTCCAGGCCGAGACCTGGAAGGACCCTCCAGGCCTGGTGACCCTCAACGCCTCCCTGAGGGAGTTGATCCTCTGGTCCCTTGTGGGAAGGTGGTGAATGGAGGCGATCATGATGCAGTTGTGGACCGACGTATCCTCAAGAGGGATCTCCTCCAGATCCGCCTGGATCAAGATGTAGGTCCCTTTCGGGGCCCCCAGGTTCTCAAGCCGTTCTCTGGAGTGGTTCAACTGCTCCGATGAGCTGTCGATCCCAATAACGTCACATCCCAGCTCCACACATCTCGAGATGGCGCGCCCCGTCCCGCATCCCAGGTCTGCGATCTTGCAGGGGGAGACATCCTTCAGGAAAACTTCCGTAGGGGGCCATATCCTCTCGCGGGTCCTGGAGAAGTGGGGAGCGATCGCGTTGTATGCTTCCCTCACCTGCTCCTTTATGTCGTCCCCGTCCGGTCCTGCTGGCGTCATCTTGAACATCTTATGGACGTTTCCCTTGATAATGGATTTGTCGGGAAGCTCGAATTCCGTATGCTATCAGATTTTATCTTCAGGGTAGGAGGTGGAAACACTATGACCTGATCTCCTTCGATAATATTTTAAGATCAATACTTGTTTTGTAGAGATCGAGGTAGATCACCAACATGGTGAAGAAAGAGAGAAATATCAAAAACACGCTGGCAAAAAAAAGAAGGGGTAGAAGGAAACAGCAAACAACCAGGAATTTTGCCCCCTCAATATCCAACACCAGAAGGAACTGTAGATATCCATAGGAGAGAATATACAGGAATATACCTCCGATCTGAAAGGATATCATCAATCCAAATACCTTATTGATTCGGGATCCAAACCCTGTTTTTGTATCAATATTTTCATGGCGGGAAAGGATCTTCCTTTTGATCTTGATAAATAGAACATCCAATAATATCATTGTTGGGAGTGTAACGGAAAGAAATATTATACTTCCCCTTCTTATATGCATCAATGACTTGTCCGGGTGGTCGACAGATGGAGTCCTCTCACCAATATACGTCTCATCTCCACCGTCGAAAATATCATATTCTTCAATGACCCGATAATTATTATCTGCGATAGCATTGTTTTCTCCTGATGAGATCCAGATGCCATATTTTGTATCAATTATGTAATTTTCTTCAATCAAATTCCTATTCGACCCCACATAGATGCCATGACTGAATGCGTCTGATATTCTGCAATTGACCACCTGATTCCTTTCACCTTCATATATTTCAATGCCCGTAATGGTCTTCTCGATGACGCAACGTTCAATAGTATTGAAGCTCGCCCACCAAAGGGCAATTCCATTGCCATATCCATCGGTTATATTACAGCCTTCAATGAGGTTCCCATCAGATAGAACCTGGATGGTGTCCCCTTGAGAGCTTGTTCTAAGCGCGTTTAACGTGATATTTTCCAGATGGCATCCATCAACACCCGCCAGTATTGTTATTAACGGGGCAGGGTTCCAACTGGCTATCACCGTACTGGATCCATTCCCTACAAGATGCAGAGTCTTGTTCAATTTTAAATTCTCATAATATGTGCCTGGACCTATGATGATAGTATCGCCGGAAGAGGCGTTATTTATCGCCTCTTGAATGGTTGAGAAATCCCTGTTGCCGGAGAGATCAACTTCGTGGACCTCTCCATTGAATACAGGACGAGATATACTTTCATCACACCAATCCGGTCTCCTGTCTCTGATGAACTCATTATAGGACATTATCAAAAGCATCGATACCAGAAGTAGCGCAATTATTGTTCCCGAGGCGATTATTTTATTTTTATGGCCCATCCAGATCCTGATGAAATGCTTGATCGTCTCCTCATAATATATGCTGCGATCGTTATGGAGATCAAGTAAGGAGGATGGAGATTTTAATGAAGGGTCCATAACAATTCGATCCATTGACCCAAACGTCTTATCTCTCTAAATATCTTCCTTTAATACCAATTATTTCAGGTAGGATCTGGATCGGATGACCATCAACGCTCTATCGCTCACATCATCATCGGATTCGATTCGACCTTATCCTCGAATTCGTTAACGTCATTTTTGGTGTCTTGATCAACGGGCTCCTCAAGTGCGTAGTTCTTCAGGAAACCGCACTTCTCACACCGGTAGGAGACGATGGAATAGCTGTGGCCCAGTCCGATCCCCATGATACTGGTGGCCTTTCTGGACCAGTGCTGAGGCCCCGAGGTCATATAGCTTTTATCGATCAGTTGCCCCGGCACCATTTTTCCGGAGCATTCGGTACATTTCTTCTCCTCAAGCATCATATAGATCACCTAAAAGATCAGATAACAATTGACCTCAATGATATTGAAGTTTTCCTCTTTTGCCATCATCCACGGTCACAGCCGTCTTTTCCGATCATACACTTTTCTTTCAAGTAGAAAGAATGAGACGGCCCTCCCTTCAGGAACTGCATGTCCATGTATCAGGCTGTTCAACCGATGCACCATAACCATTATTAATACAGACCCGACTTGTTTATACTACTGGCATGAACGTTTACACGTATTTTGGAGGTATCATCTGATGAGAAGGAGGGCCGTTCGCTCGTGTTATTTCGCATTAATGTTCATTTTTACCCTCCTCCTTCCCCTGCTGGGTGCCGTCTCGGGGTCCGATATGATCGATCTACCGAACAGGGACGATATTCCACTATCCTATGATCTGCGTGATGTGGATGGGAACAGCTACGTGACAGCCATCCGTTCTCAGGAGGGAGGAACGTGCTGGGCACACGCTGCAATGGCATCCATGGAGTCGAATCTGTTAATGACCGGGAACTGGTCATCCGGGGGAGACAACGGGGAGCCTAACCTGGCGGAATATCACCTGGACTGGTGGAACGGCTTCAACAATTTCTCCAACCTTGACAGGGACCCCCCCGAGGGTGGTGATCTATGGGTCCATTACGGCGGTGATTACCTGATGACAGCAGCGTACCTGTCGAGGGGGGATGGGGCGGTGAGGGATATCGACAGTCCCTCAAAGAAGACCCCCTCCAAACTATGGTCACCGACATATCACTATTTTCGCCCCCGTCAGATCGAATGGTACATCCTCGGAGAGGACCTTGAGAATATTGACACGATCAAGGGGTCCATAATGGACCATGGCGCCATCGGGACCTGCATGTATGCCTCGGCAGAGTTCATGGAGCAGACCAATTTCACCTTCTACCAGCCGCCAACGGATAACAATCTGGTCAATCACGCGATCGCGATAATTGGCTGGGATGATAACAAGATAACGCAGGCCCCCCTGGATGGCGCATGGTTGTGCAAGAACAGCTGGGGTTCTGATACGCTGCTCGATGGTTTCTTCTGGATATCGTATTATGATAAGTGGGCCTGCAGGGACCCCTATCTGGGAGCAGTATCCTTCCAGGACGTGGAGTTCAGCGGTTTCGACAGGGCCTACTTTCACGATTACCACGGATGGAGGGAAACACTCGAGGTATCAAATGAGGGGTTCAACCGTTTCGTTGCCGACAGGAATGAGTCGCTGGAGTCCGTCAGCTTCTTTACGGCGGAGGATGATGTTGACGTGACCATGAAGGTCTTCGACTCCTTCAAGGACGGGAGATTGACAGATGAGCTGTCGGTCATATCCACCCATGAGGATCATATGGGCTTCCACACCCTGGACCTCCCGGAGATCGTCAAGCTCGAGGAGGGCGATGATCTCTACATATACCAGAGCGTATCCAGTGGAGGCCTGGCAATGGATAGGACGTCCCAGGTGCCGGTCCTTCTCGATGGTACCAGATCGGACCCCTGGGTGGTGTCGAGATCGGATGCCGACCAGAGCTTCTATCATGAGGATGGGATCTGGAAGGACCTGTACGAGCGGAACGAGACATCCAACCTCTGCATGAAGGGCCTTGTGAGCATCTTGCACATCACAGATCCAGGTCCCGATGACCTGCTTGGATACAATGGGACGATCTCCGGCTGGGCCTCCAATTCCGTTTACAGGGTAGAGGTAAGCATAGACGGAGGCCCCTTCGAACTTGCCGATGGAAGGGGGGAGTGGGAACATCACATAGGAACGGATATCACAGGGTACGGCCCTCACACCGCGAAGGTCAGGGCCCACTACGGAAGACTCCATAAGGAGAGGGAGATATCCTTCTTCCTGGACGATGAGCCCCCAACCCTGGAGGTGACGACAATGGGCCTCCAGGGAGATGATGGTTGGTACCTTGGCAATATCTCGATCAACATCTCTGCAACGGATGATATTGCCGGCGTTGGGGAGATATTGTACGAATTGGATGGAAATGTATCCACGATATATCTGGGAGACATACCTATCACGGGAGATGGTGGCCATCATGTCATATACCATGGTGTGGACCGGGCGGGGAACATCGGGGAGAGGGAGGAGATGGAGTTCCAGATCGATACCACTGCCCCCGTAACCTCACACGAACTTGTTGGAGGAGAGGGAAAAGAGGGTTGGTACGATACCGGGGTGATCCTCACCCTCTCCGCCGTGGACGAGACGAGCGGAGTACGGGCCGTTCAATACAGGGTCAACGGTGAGGCCTGGCTGGATCATTCCCACTCAGTCAACTTCAATATCTCCGGCATTTACACGGTGGAATACCGGTCCAGAGATAGCGCTGGCAATGTGGAAACTGAGGGGTTGGTCTCATTTTCCATCGATACCGAGACCCCGGTCACAATGTTGACCATCACAGGGGAAGAGGGGCGGGAAGGATGGTACACGTCCAACGTCACTTTAAACCTCTCGGCAGAGGATGGACCATCGGGCATCCACCAGATCAGATATCGTTTCTTCGAGAGCAGGTGGGAGACGTACTCTGAAGAGATGGAGCTGTCCGGGGAGGGGGAGTTCATCATAGGCTACCACTCAAGGGATATCTGTGGGAACGAGGAGGAACCGAGGGCAGTGGTCCTTGCAATGGACCACACACCCCCGCACACCGCCATACAGATAGAGGAGAAGGGAGGGGGGGATGGATGGTTCATTGATCCGGTCACGTTCACGCTGAAGGGATCCGATGTGATCAGCGGCCACCACCGCACCGAATTCAGGTTGGATGGCAGCCCCTGGAATGAATACGATGGTTTTTTCCAGGTGATGGCGAATGGATACCATCTCCTGGAGTACAGGTCGCAGGACAGGGCTGGAAACTGGGAACAGATAAAAAAAATGGAGTTCAAGATAGATGTTTCGCCCCCTGTCCTGACACTTTCTTCCCCCGCCGAAGGTTCCACCTTGAAGGATGTGAATGTCACGATAACCTGGAATGTAACCGATAGCGGGAGCGGTATCTCGCTGATCACCTTATCAATGGATGGAGGAGAGGAGCTCATCCTCTCCGTGGATGCGAGAGAGCATTCGATCATGGGCCTTGAGGAGGGGAACCATTCGTTTTACATCGCCATAACAGATCTCGCTGGAATGAAGACCACCGCCGAAGGGTCCTTCAGGATCGATCTGACCGCACCGCCGGCTATCGTTCCTGTTCCGGTCCCCGACGAGATAGAGGAAGATACCGGTCCCTGGAATCTTCTCCTGATGCTCCCTATCCTGCTGATCGTGGGGATGATCTCCCTGGCGATATTCCTGAAGAGGAGAAAAGGAGCCACTCACGGTCAGATAGAGGAGCTGGAAGATGGGATGAGAGAATAGGGATCGTTTTGAAAAAAATGGAGTTGATGGACCTGGATGAGCTCACCCCCCGAGCTTCGGCCCTCAGGCCATTCACAACAGGATCAGGGGCCCGGATCTCCTGATGGGACCACCCTAATCCTTGAACATCTCGGGATCGAAATGAGGGTAGTGTCCCCCTTTCTTTTCCCTGATGTTAATAACGACGATGCCCACACCGATAAGAACGGTCAATACGACCACCACAACGATAATTATCACCAGTAAAACCCACAGAAGGGACTCGCTCTCCTCTGTCGTTTCCACAATTTGAATATCATCGATGCTTATGAAAAGATCGTTGACCTCTGAACTGTCCCCTTCCCCCACCATGTTGATCGCAGAGACCCTGTATCGATATATCAGATTAATTGTGACATTGTTATCCTCATACGTCGTGATATTGGGCAGGGATGCAAGGAGGACCCAATCCAGGGAGCCGATCCCACGATAGACATTGTAACCCGTAATTGGCGACCCGCCATCATCTCCGGGAGCTTCCCATGAGATGTTGATGTGGCCGATGCCGATGGTCGGTTCCAAATTCCGAGGCGGGTTCGGCACTGACGAAGGGATCACGTCGATGATCTGGGAAAACGGCCCCTCCCCAAGAACGTTAACACCGCTTACCTTGTAGTGGAACAGCTTTCCATTCTTAATATTCCGATCGATATATGATGTGTCCTGGACCAGGTCACCGATCAGTCTCATGTTCTCGATATCTCTTCCTCGATACACCCGATAGCCCGTCAGGTCGAATCCACCATTTTCTGCAGGTGGGGACCAGGATAGGGTGGCCATATTGTAACCCGGTAGACCCTGAAGGTCCAGTACAATATCTGGTATGCTGCCAGGTGTACTGTATATCGAAGGTCCCATCTCCCCCTCGCCGATCTCGTTGAACGCGCTGATGGAGTAGTTGTATATCACTCCATTTACCACATCAACGTCATCGTAGGAGGTTACAGGTTCCAGTGTGGTGTACAATGAGAGATTCGTCCCCCATACGCCCCGGTAGATATTGTATCCAAGTATGGGGGATCCTCCCACATCGTCAGGACCGTCCCAACCCAGAAGGATCCTCTTATCCCCTGGTAAGATCGTAAGCTTAACGGGGTTCCCGGGTACACTGGCGGGGATCGCAGATGACCCGGCACCCATGGGTCCCTCTCCCTCGGTGTTGTTGGCGCTGATGCCGTAGTAATATGTCACCCCGTTGACAACTCCTTTATCGGTGTACTCAAGAACGTTCTTCAATCCCCTGAGATATTCAAGCGACCCGGCAGCCTCCCCCCTGTAGATATTGTATGCATTGATGTTGAGTCCACCCGTATCAGAGGGCGGGGTCCATCTCAGGATGATATTTTCATCTCCCCACTCGAGATCGAGGTTGAGGGGTTCGCTCGGTATACTTCGAGGTTTTGTGGTCAGAACATCGCTCATCGGGCCCTGTCCAATGTCGTTGAAGACGGCGACCTGATGTAGATATTTTTCCCCATTTGTCAGTCCCGTATCCAAAAATGTGGTCTCTGACACCACTCCCACCTCATTCATGTATCCAGGGGTTATACCTCGATATATCCTGTACATCATCGGGGCCATTCCACCCTTATCAACGGGTGGTTTCCAGCTGAGACGTACCTCCTCGTCCCCGTGGTATGATCTGAAATCTTCGACCTTTGAGGGGGTCATGGAGAGGTTGAACAGGGAGATGAAGCCGTCAAATGCCCCTCCCCTGAAAGAGGGAGATAGTGAGCCCGGGGTGGTTGGCAGGTTGGTTGAGCTCGTGTATCCTGTGACAAATACACAGCTGTTATCAAGGTAGGCAATGCCGGTGCCGAAATCCTCATCGCCCCCTCCATAGAAGGTAGTGTACAGAAGCCTCTTGCCCGATACGTTCAGCTTGCACAGGAAAACGTCGGTCAATCCCCCGTTGTAGGTCCTGTCGTATGCGAAATCACTTGCGGGAAAGCCCATTGAACTTGTGGTGCCAACCACATATACATTGCCTTCATCATCAACGTCTATGTCGTAGGCCCCATCGAAACCACCACCGCCGATATAGGTTGAGAATATAAGGTGGTCTCCAGAGACGTTCATCTTGGTAACTATCGCATCCACTTCGCCATTGTTGAACCTGTTGAAGGAGTTGA
>JAGLEG010000442.1 GCA_023145185.1 Thermoplasmata archaeon | reverse complement strand
AGACGTTAAATATGTCCCCTGGCCGATCACCTACTGTCACCGCAGTTCCGTTGGCGGCGGCATCGAAAAGAAAAACGGAGGTTTGATATATATGTCAACAAGAAACGACCTAATGGGTTATGTAAGGCGCTCCAACAATGGTGGAGCGATCAAAGTGAGTGTGGACCAGGATGCCTTTAACAAGGCAGAGAGATACGAGGGTGCTGACGGCAAGAGCTACGTCAGCATGGTGATCAACCTGACCAAACTCCGCAGCCTTCTGCTCGGCGAGCAGGAGGTGACGTCGATCAGCCAGCTGATCGAGGTTGCGGACCAGGAAATATCATCCTGATCCCTTCCGAAAATAGGGGGGGCTCACCGCCTCCCCTTAAAATTTTTTTTATTATATCTTGCCCGAGGCACCACAGCTGGGGCAGGTGATCTGATCAGCGCTCTCCTCAACCTCAAACCTGGTATCACACCTTGGGCACCTGATGGAGACCTGGTCGACGGACCCGAACCTCTCCTCCAGCATCTTGATCGTACCCTCGTCCAGATCGCCGTCCGTTCCGCAGAACGGGCACAGGGCGGAGTCCATCACCTGGTCCAGCTCGAAGAGTCCGGAACAGTTGGGACATACTATCGGAACGGGCTCGGGGCGTTCCTCCTCATCCGACCCCTCTTGAAGGCTATCCGGCCCATCGGATCCGCCACTCTCCTCCTCATTGGGGGCCGCTTCTATCATCCCGTTGGCACCGCAGTGGGAGCATACCAGTTTCAGGGGCCTCTCACCGTTATCCTCGTTGGTGAACACTTTCCTGCAGGCAGGGCACCTTATCCTGAGCTTCCCCGGGAGCTTATCCTCCTCGGGTGCGTCCTGTTGGTCCGGGGCGGGAGGAAGGCTCTCCACCTGCGATGGGGCCGGTGGAAGGAAAGGTCCCGAAGAGCCTATTCCTGGAGGCGGGGGGACGTTTGGCATCCCGGGCATCGGCCCTCTGGGCGCCGGTTGGCTCCTTTTCTTGAGGAATATCAAAATGGCCACGATGAACACCAGCAACAGCAAACCGCCTATCACGTAGGCCATCATGCCCTCCGTCGCCGAGGATGGTTGATTGTCAACAGTTATCGTCAAGGTGGTGACGTTTGATGTGTGTTCTATGCCAACGTCACGTATGATCGCCCTGATCTCGATCGTATGCTCACCGTTCGTGAGCTTCGTCGTATCCAGGGCGTATGACCAGGTGGTCCAGTCCGACTTGATCCTGCTTACACCCCTGTACGGATTTCCATCCACGGATATCTCCACTCCATCGAGAGGAAGCTGTGCGGCTTCCCTGGCCTTGCCCCTGATGGTGTAAACTCCGGATACCCCGGCTCCATCCCTGGGGTCCGATACCGATGGGGCAATGAACTCCTCAACGGTCAATGTGGTTGTAGAATCCCAGACCTCCGTATATCCATCATCCACCTTCAGGGTGATGGTATATGTGGACTCAGAGGTGTACTTATGGGTGATCTTGTACCCTTTCTTGCTGGTCCCGTCTCCCATGTCCCAGCTGTAGTTCAGCTCATCCTTCCTGTCGTTGTCCCTGGCATTTCCGGTGAAGGAGATGTCGGCGCCCATGAGGACGTAGACCGAACTGGGTATCACGGAGATCCCGGTGATCTCCGGCGGGTTGTTCCCCCGGACCATTATAGTATCTGTGGTCCATTTTCCCATCCTGTCGGATACGTTGAGGGTGACCCTGACAACATCGGTGTTCCTCAGGGTGAACCTCGTGATCCTGCCCTTCTTGTCCTTATCATTTGTTAGGTTCCCATCCCCGTCCGAATCCTTATTCGGATTGGTATCCCATGAGTAGCTGAGGTTGTCCCTCTCACCGTCGCCGATAATGCCGTCGCCGTTGACATCGTCATCCGGATCGTAGGACATTGATGCATCCAGATCCGCCTCTGCCTGTCCATCGTCCAGGGTGATTATGAGATCCGGGCCTCCATTCGCAACGGGAGCATCGTTGGGGATCTGGGCCGTGATCACGAAGTCTACCACCGATGACGCCCATCCGTCGGAGACCTCCAACCTGATCGGGAACTCCCCCTCCTTCTCGTACAACAGCCTCTCCTCCTTGCGGGTCAGCCCCTCATCCCACTGGTCGTCATCGTCCAGGTCCCATCGATATGAAAGGGAAGATGGTCCCTCATCCTCATCGTACGACAGATTTGCAGTCAGTATGAAATACTCGTCCACGGTCACGATCCTATCCCCCCCGGCATCTGCCACCGGTGGGGAATTGACGATTATCTGTACGGTCTCGTTGGCAAGAGCTCCGAGCTCGCTGCCGTCATCGGCCTCAAGGGTCACGTTGTATATCCCCCAATCCACCCAGGCCTGAGAGGCCTCGGCTCCCGAGAGGACATCCCCCCCCTCGAAGTACCAGGTGAACTGGATCTCGTCCCCGTCTGGGTCGTAGGAGAGGTCCGTCTTGAAGGTTGCCTCCTCCGAGACATTTACTATCTCCGGGCCGTGGATGATCGCCACCGGCGGCCTGTTCCTGACCTCGATATGTACCCAATCGATCGCCGTGAGCTCATCCAGGTCCGTTGCAGTGAGGGTGATGTTGTGTATCCCCTCCTCGAGCGTGACGTTGAGCTTCTCCCCGTATCCCAGGACCTCTCCGCTGGAGAGGTTCGTTCTCCAGATGAGGGTCAGCTCGTCCTCGATGTTCGGGTCCGTGGTCCGGGAGCCGTCAAGGGTTATCACCTCATCCTTCAGGTAGAACTTCGTGGGAAACTTCTTCAGGATGAGCTTGTTGATCTCCGCAATGGGCTCCATGGGGGTCTCCCGGATCAATATCTCCACCTCGGCCACATCCCAGCCGCCGTTCGGGTCCGAGACGTTCAGGGAGATAGTATGCCAGCCCAGGTCCCACAGTGCCCTGTGAAAGAATATCTGATCTGAAAGGTACCCCGACACGTTGGACCTCCAGTCGTATGACAGAAGATCGCTGTGGGTCTCCGTATCGGACGTTCCGTTTGCCGTGAACTCCATCACGGTCCCTTCGACGTACGGGTCCCCTGAAGGAATGGGAAGCTGGATCCTCGCCCTGGGGTCCTGGTTCATCTCCACGATGACCTGGACCTCATCCGTCGAGTTCAGGCCCTGCGGATCTATCAGCTTCAGCTCGAACACTATTGTGGTATCCTCATGTTCCACCGTGAAGGAGGGTATCGAGGAATTGCCGTTCTCCAGGACTATTGAGGGGTGGGACGTTGAGGTCCACTCCCAGGTGCAGTTCTCGAGATCCTCGTCCGTCGAGGCGCTGCCGTTCAGAACGATGATATCGTTCATCAGGGCCCCTGTGATCTCCTCGCCGGCATCTGCAGCGGGGGGGAGGTTCTCGACGAAAGGGGCTCCCTCCGAACCGACGGAGTTGAGCGGGACGATCGCCGTCAAGAGGAGTGCTGTGATCGCCAGTAGAAGCGGGATGGTCTTGATGCTGACTCCTCCCGTTCCTGGCCTTTTGATATTACTTTCCGGGACCACTCCTTTATCCCCCATTATACTAGACAAGTTCGCTATTATGGACGGATGATATAAAACCTTTGGCAGAAGGGTAAAAACGTTCTCCAGATGACCCTAGAAGAAGTCCTTCAGGACCATCACTTCATCTATGGGGCCCTCGACCTTGATCTTCCTCATGGCATAGGCCATTAGCGGGTTGAGCTTCTTCTCGATCAGCGCGGTCATCGTCTCCTTATCGGTTGTAACCGTCATGGTAGGCGATTCGATGGTCCCCTCGTAGGGCTCTTCCATCCGTCCTCCCTTTATGGAAAGGATGTAGCTCTTCCCGATATCCGTGAATATCAGCGCTACCGTACGGTCCTTTGCCTCCATGAGCTCCTTTGCATCAGGATCGACCTCTATCTTGCTGTTGACGGTCTTTGCAATGTCCTTCAACATATCCAACATATTCATCACCTGCTTTTTTTCCCGGCCCCTACCCTCACGAGGCCCAGGTATGAGTTGATCTCGGCCCACCCTGACCCCCCTATTTCCCTGAGATCATCCAACCCAATCCTGTGGACGAGCGGTATGGACGCCACTATGCAACCAATGGTTATAATTGCATCGGCCTTGCACATTATCATGCCCCTTGGGGCGACACCGTTCAACCTCATGTTATATATGACATAGGACCCCACCGTGGAACCCGCCCCTTCCGTAAAGACCATTATCCGGTCGTCGATCTCAAGGAGCTCGCCCCCCCTTTCGAGAGTTCCCCTATCCGGGTCAACATCCCCCAGAAAGGATACCGGCCCATCGATGTAGACGTCCTCTCCCTTCACCCAGCCCTCCTCGACGCCCTTGAGCCCCACTCCCGATATCTCCCGGAGAGAGGATCCATCTGACAGGTTATCACTGTCCTTCTTCCTCTTGCTCGACCACGGGAGGGGCCTCCACCTTGGGGGCAGTAGAAACAGCCAGAGATGGCAGGGTATCGCCTGTTTGAACCTTCTCCTGCATCTTTGCCAGATCGGGCGGCGCCTCATCTGCAGCGGCCATCATCATGGCAAGCGGGTCCACCTCTTTCAGCTCCTCCTGTACGGGTGCCGCTAACAGCTCCAGCTTCTTCGACTCGTCGAAAACAGGACCTCCACCAGACTGAACGCCGGGCAGGTTCCCGCCGACGGTTGTCGTGCCAGGTGCCGAGGAGGTGCTCTTCTTGATCAGGTCCCTTCCTGTTTCGCCGTAATGATCGTATGGGTTCTCAACGGATACGGTCTCTATGTTCGCGGTGACCATCTCCATATCCGTATCCTTGCTCCCGTAGACCATCCCCGGCTCCACGGAGAACTCCGAGTCCTTGGCCATCTGGTCGATGGTGTTCATATCTTCCGTGTTGATCTGTAACTTCGGCTTTTCCAGCATCTTCCTGCTGAGGTCCTCAAGGGTTCCCATGGTGTCGGAGTAATCCGGCCTGCCCGTGTTATCCTTCTCCCTTTCCACCTTCTTCTGCTGGATCTCCTCGGGGGTCATCTGCCTCCAGGCCGAATACGTCAGACCCTTGTACGGCTGTCTGAGATACAGAGGGTCCCAGGTCTCCACAACCAACTCTCCGTGGAGCTCCCTGGCGTTCTTCATGGCGATCTTTCGCAGCTTCTCGGGGGTCCTGTCCATATCTATCTGATAGGGGTCGGTTATCAGCGTCCACCCTCTTCCCTCCAGGGCCCGGAAAACAATGGACCTCCTCTCTACTGTTATGGTCTCGAACCTGATCTTGTTTTTACTGAAGAACTTCATTGGACTTACCACCTGGAACTCTGAAAACACCCTCTGGAGGGCCCCCTTATGTTTATGGTGAAGGGGTAGGGGTTATTTTTTATTTCTCTAATGTGTACGGGGTCTCAATTTGATGTAAAATCGATCGGAGAGCCGAAGATCATGGACCTACCACCACCGAATAGAAAACGAAAACAGGCTGAAAAGGAGGAGGCCACCCCTCCCCCGAACAAGAGGCCATTTGTAAGATGGGTAGCCATCGGCCTGGGCGTTCTTATGGTCGCCATAGGCATACTTCTCCTGCTGTGGAGCTTCGCCTGGATGGCAGCCCCCGAGCCCGGCCCCCTGGAGGATTCGTCCGGCCTTTCAGGCGGACCCGGCATAATGCTTGTGGGCGTCCTCTTTCTCGGCTTCGGCGGGATGTGGATATATCTGGGCTACAACGATTTCCCCAGGGGGAAGAAGGAGCAGCGGATGCAGGGGTGTCCAAAATGCAACAGGCGCATAGAGGCCGACCTGGATTTCTGCTACTACTGCGGGGAGCAGTTCGGAGGGGGGAGGGAACAGGCAGATATTGTGAGCAGGCCGCCCCGTCTGAAAAAGAAGGTCCATCTGAAATGAACAAACGTACAATTAATGTACAATTATTATAATGACCTCGGCGAAAGTACTATTATATGTTCCGCCCTACCCACCCTCATGAAAGCAGCACTTGAGGCGCTGAAACGGAGCAGGATATTCAGGGACCAGTCCAAGCTCTCATTTGATTACGTTCCCGATGAGCTCCCCGGACGGGAGGAGCAGATGGATGCGCTGGGGAGGCTGTTCCGCCCCGTCGTGTACGAGAAGATGGGGCAGCACGTGCTGATAATCGGCCCCGTGGGCTCGGGCAAGACCGCGGTCGTGAAGAGGTTCTGCTCGCATCTCTCGGAGGCGGGTATGGAGAACCGCAGGGTGATAGAGAAGGTTCACGTGAACTGCAGGACCAGGAAGTCCGAGTCGATGGTGATGCTCTCGATCCTCAACCATTTCGACCAGAGGTTCCCCGACAGGGGGTTCTCCATACCCGAGATGTTGGAGATCCTGAAGAAGCACCTCCGGAAGAGGGAGATACATCTCGTCATCATACTGGATGAGGCGGACGTTCTCCTGAAGAGGGCGGGATCGGACCTGATCTACTCGTTCACCCGGCTGCAGGAGGAGGACTCCGATCTGCTTGGCTCCATCTCACTCATACTGGTCTCGCAGAAGAGGGTAACGGACCTGATGGACCCGGCGTCGCTCTCAACGTTCAAGAGGACCAACGTAATTGATTTCGGCAGGTACACCAAGGAGGAGCTTGAGGCCATCGTGGACCAGAGGATAGAGCTCTCCTTCCAACCCTCATGCGTGGATCCGGGGGTCTCCGATATGATCGCCTCCATGGCCGAGGAGTACGGGGATGCCAGGTTTGCCATAGAGCTTCTGGAGAAATCCGGAATGGTCGCAGAGGAGAAGGGGGCCGACACGGTCTCTCCCGAGCACGCCAGGTTTGCCAAGGCGGACGTGAAGCCATTCGTATTCGAGGAGACCATTCAGCAGATCAACGTACACGAACAGATCATGCTTCTGGCCGCAGCAAGGCTCCTTCGAAGGACGGCCTACTGTTCAACGGGCGAGCTTGAGGATGAGTACAAGGCCATCTGCGAGAGTCTCAACAGAAAGGGCCTGGGCCATACCCAGTTCTGGCAGTACATGAAGGAGCTGGACGCTTTCGGAATATTCACCGCAAAAAGGTCGGGAAAGGGCACCGTGGGAAACACCACGCTTATCACGATCCAGGATGTCCCCGTAACGGAGCTAATAGATTATCTCGAGAAGATGCTCTTCGTTTGAACAATAAATAACCTGCCCGTGGCCTCTACCACGGGCATATTTTTAATCACTCCGATGGGGGCTGCGGGGGCGCAGGCGGCGGTGTAGATCCTGCCTGAGGTACGGGTGGCACAGGTTCGGTCGGTGGTACCGGGGATGGCGGCTGTGGCATCTCACCCGTGGGCTCATCGTCGTCGAACAGGTCATCAACAGTGCCGTGTGATCCCTCAACCTCCTGCTCTGGTGGCACCCAGATATTGCCCTCCTCCGGCGTCTCATGGGTCGCATCCAGTTCCTTCTTTGCATCCTCCATGAAGCCGGCAAGCAGATCCTCCTCCTTGGGGGGTTCCTCTACGGGAGCGGGAGGCAGTTCCTGCGCCCTGTACGTGGGAAGTACGCCCGCTTGAGCCGGTCCGGGAGGGAGCTGGCCCTGTGGATAGGCCCCTGGAGGGAGCTGGCCCTCTGCCCCGTACATCGTCTGCTGGGCGACCGG
This sequence comes from Thermoplasmata archaeon, assembly GCA_023145185.1. Classification (GTDB taxonomy): domain Archaea; phylum Thermoplasmatota; class Penumbrarchaeia; order Penumbrarchaeales; family Penumbrarchaeaceae; genus JAGLEG01. The sequence goes on along the minus strand of JAGLEG010000442.1, from coordinate 4,056 downwards.
CGCTGGTTTCTTGAGCAGGAGCACCACCAGGAAGATGATCCCGATAAGGACCACCACCACGACGATGATCAGCAATATGAGGAATCCTTTGGAGGACCCATCATCCGTGGATGTGACCAGCGGATGCGAGTTCTTGTCCAGGGGGTCGGTATCCGCCAGAAACTCCTCCAGGTTGGAGAAATCGTCCCCGTCCCAGTCCTTGCCCGCATCGGTGGGGTCCAGGCTGTCAAGGAAGTTGTATTTCCCCTCGAACACGTCGGGGAGGCCGTCCCCGTCCGTATCCAGATCTGGATCAATCTCCTCCACGGGCTCGAATATCGTAATGTGGATCTCCTTCGAGGCCTCCACCCCGGCGCCATCCACTGCAATGAGGATCACCTTGTAGTGCCCCTGGACCGCATAGGTGTGGTTGACCTTCTTGCCCTCCACAAGGGGGGAGAGATCCCCGAAGTTCCACATGAAGGTGAGCACTTCACCGTCCGGGTCCCCGTTGTCTATGGCCTCGAAATCGATGGGTGTATCGATCATTAACTGTGCGAAGTCATCATACCTGATATTGGGCGTCTCCGGAGGGTCGTTCGTCCCCACTATCTGGTACAGGACCTTCACCGTGGTCTTCGCCCCGAGCTTGTCCATCACCGTCACGATAAGGGTGTGGTTGCCCGTCATCTCCTGTGGCGGTATTATGGTAAAGTTCATCTTGAAGTCGTTGTAGATGTCCTTGGTCTTCTGGAACTCAGCGGTGTTTATGGAGAAGGATAGCTCGTCCCTGTAGTCGATATCGTCGGCCACGACGGAGAGCACGAATGGTTCGTCCTCGAACCCGTTCTTTCCGTTTTCGGCATTGAGATAGACCTCGCCATCCATCGGCACCTCGTCGTTTACCGTAAGTATCAACGGCCTGTCGTTGACGTTCTCCACCATGAGCACGATCTTGAGGTCTTTGCTGGCCTCTCCCTGGGCATCCATGACGGTGATGTACGTGCTCACCTCCCCCATGAGGGCATCCTCGTTGGTCGGCGTGTAGGTGAGGTAGGCCTTCTGGAGATCATATGGATGTTTGGCCATCTCCCAGAGGTTGTTGTCCGAAAGCCACGTCAGGCTATCTATCTGGCCGATATCGATATCAGGATCGGACGCCGTGAGGGTTAGGTTTATGAGTGTTCCCTCGTCCACGTTCCGGAACACTATCTCGGTGATGTCATCATCGACCTCTCTTGTGATCGCCTTGTCCTTCCACTCAACCTGTGTCATCGTGGGTTCATCGTTCTTGTTGGTTATCTGGAAGTGGAGGATGCAGAAATCGTCGGGAGAGGGCATGTGCCCGTCATCTACCGTGACGTTCACCCACAGGTGCCCCACATCCTCGTTCGTAGGCCTGAAAGTGAACTGGCCGTAGGTGTTGAGGCTGAACCTTGAAGAGGTGGAGTTGTGTATGTATATTATCTTCCCCTGGTCCTCCTCGTCGTCGTCGATACCGTAGATCTTCTTGTCCTGAAGGGCGGATCCCTGGGACAGGGACATGAAGACCGCCCTGTGGTCATTTGTCTGCGTTCCACCGCTGGGCAGGTCCACCTTCGCGATGTAGGCGTCATCGTTCACCGAGGTCACGTAGATGTCGAACCAGTTGGAAAGGGCCGGCACCTCATCCCCGTTGTCCGGTTTCCAATCCCGTCCCCAATCGAAGCACTTGATCCTGAACTCGCCCTGTCCGAACCAGTGCTTATCGGAGACCGAGATCGTCATCTGGCCGTCACCGGCGATATCCATCGTCAACTGTGGCGGGTTGTTCCCCGCGCCCTCGACCTCGAACCTCAGGTCAGCATCGTGCTCAGGCTGGGGGTCCGAGAAGTACAGGTTGAGGTTCGTTGCGTTCACCAGCGGCCCGGTGTCCTCCTCGAACTGGAAATCAGGGATCTCCAGATCGAAGGATGGTGGATCGTTGGGAGGTATTAGATTGGTGAAGATATTGGTCACATTGTACTTGATATGGGCATCAGTCTCGGTGCCCACGTAGCCGTTACTGTTGAATATCCACAGCTGAAGCGGGGAGACGCCGATGAATGCGTTGCTGATATGCTCCGACACCCCTACAGCGGCTGTCTTCTGGCCGAAGAGGACTCCCGCATAGGGGAGGTTTCCCCCGGTGGTGTATATGTTCAGTTCATTTGCGGTGTAGTTGTAGTAGATGAAGTAGACATACATGATCGATGCCGTGAGGAACTGCTGTCCCCACAATCCCGGGCCGGCGTATCCAAGCTGGGGATCCCTGACCTCGGTGGCCATCTGCACGTTCATGCTCATCTCGACTGTATCCCCGCGGGCCATATTGAGCCCCGATTCGGTGATGAACGGCGTGAGGTCGTACCAATCGAAGTAGTCCTGTGAAGTGTGGATCGATGAGAGCCTGGGGGGAAGGTTCGTCTTGTTGGTCAGGGACCCGGCCTGATAGAATCCGTTCCACTCCGTCCTGGAGGTGGGTATGAGGTTCACGTCAAGCGTGTAGTTGATCCCGGTATCGTTGAAGGAGTATACCCGTACATAGTACGGCAATTCCATATTGACCCCGGATATTCCCTCGGGAAGGACATCTATGTACGACGTGTTTCCGAAAAGGCCACCAGTGACCTGGAAATCCACCGAGGTGTACTGTTGTAGAAGGTAATCGATCCCGTATACCTCGACTACGAGGTGAGTGCTCTCCTTCACCGAATCGTTGGAGAATATGGTGATATTGAGGTTGTCCACTGTGTTGTTGGCGCCATCCACGGTCAGGTTAACGAGGTAGAAGTCCTGGTCGTTGAAAGTTATTACATTATCAACGATCGTGGACGTGACGTTGTTGTCCACCGAGTCACCATCGACCAGCGAGGTGGCGTTGCTGTAATCGTCGTTCTCATCCTTCCCGGAATCAGCCCTTGTGGGGGCCGATGAAAGGGGCATGGAGTTCCTGTTGAGGTCGTAGAGGTCCCCAAGGCCGTTGAAGGTCTCCATCGGGATGACCTTCCTCGTCGCCGCACCCATATCCACGAGGTCATTGAGATCGTAATAGGGCGTATCCCTTCCGCTTATCTTCAGGACCTGATCCTCCAGATCCTCCTCCACAACGGCCACGTCATCGGCGATAGTCTCATCAACGCTGTCTCCAGTCGCCCCCACCGTGACGGTTGAAAGGGGTAATATCAGGAACATTGCGACCAACAGCAGGCTCAGAAGATACGTTTTTCTCATGGGAAATCCCTCCGGCGGATGCCGAACTATCGGCACCATCCTATCTGTACACCTACATACCATAGGCTGTATGGGACCAATAAATTCTGCCTATTAAGTGTTTATGGTCCCCTGTAGTGCATGATATCGAGACCTAGAGAGCGTGCCGAATGAGGTGTTTGAAAATATCAGGGCCGGCCATCTCCCAGGAGGGTTATTCCGGTAAGCTCTCCCGGTTCCATATATCATCAGGCATATCGTTGTAGATGGCATACTGCTCATCATCGTCGCCACCACGGCCGTTGGAGGAGAGGCACGCCATGTTGCTGATGGCGTTCTTCTTCAGGAGCCAGTAGTGTATCCTCCACTCCCGGCCGTCGTACAGGGTCGTCTCCTCCCTCTCCGTGACCAGAAGGCCGAAATCCTCCAGCATGTAGAAGAGGTCCCGGTCCTCTGGTTCAAGGATATTATCCACTATCCTGTCCCCGAAACCGAAGAAGTTCAGGACGTGATATGCCATGTTCTGAGCATCTTCCTTGCTCATATTGTGCTCCTTGTAGGAGTTGATGATGGCGTCGGTCAACCCGTTCAACGTTATGACGCGCCTGATCATCGAGAGAGCCGAGAGATCGTCCACATGTTCGCCCTGATTCTGTGATCTGAAGAAGTCATCCATCTGTTCGCCTCCGCCTCGTGATCTGAAGTTATCATCAGGGACCGGTACGGGAATAGAAGGCGCCTATCTTAGACCAATTATATAACCGTTGCGGAAAAGACCATTGCTATCCAATGTAGAGAACGCCATGCATCATACGTTGTTCAAGAAAACACTTATACCCCCACGAT
>JAGLEG010000441.1 GCA_023145185.1 Thermoplasmata archaeon | reverse complement strand
CTGATATTCCTCTCATCCTATCTCTTCAAACGTAAGACCGAGAGACTACCAGGACCTATCCGCGGTGACCTGGAGGCCGAGGGAGAGGCCCAGGGAGGCGCCCAGGAGGGCGAGGCCGGCATGGACCCGGAGGACGAACCGGAGGGTCCGGATGTGGCTGACGAGCTGGAGATGGGGGACGATCTGGCCGATGGCCCGAATATCGAACCCGACGATGGTGTGGAACTCCCCGCAGTGGACGGCTCGATCGATGATCTTGACATGCCCCCGCCGGAGATAGCCGAGCTGGAGGAGATCCCGATGGACGAGGGTATCCTGAAGGACCTCGATATTCCTGAAATGAGATCGGATGGCGAACCCACCATTTGACGGGATATGGGGTGGGATCAGATGATATACCATTGCAAATATTATTAGCCCCAACCACGTTCAGGTACCATGGGCACTGGAACGATCGGGTGGTTCTCATCGAAGAGGATGTTCTCTCTGTTCCTCCTGTCCATTTTTATCCTCCTCTCGATATCGACCCCCATGGGGGCCCATCCCGATGACTTTTCAGTTCAGCAGACAAGGGCCGGAGAGGTCACTTTCACCAACGTATCGGTCGAAGTAGGCCTTGATGGAGTGAGTGGGAACTTCTTCAGCTGGGGGGATTACGATAACGACGGCCACGAAGACCTTCTGATCGACGGAAAGAAGCTGTTCCAAAACACCGGGCCGCCCCACCACTCGTTCGTGGACGTAACCGAAAAGGCTGGGATAGATAGGCCTGTGAACTCCGGCGTGTTCGGGGATTACGACAACGACGGCTGGTTGGACATATTCTGTGGTGGGGGACGGGGATCGAACGATCATCCTCAATATCCCGATATCCTTTGGCACAATGAGAGGGATGGGACGTTCAGGGATGTGACCGCATCCTCAGGCCATCTGTCGGATACCTTTCCGACGGTTGCCGGTGCCTGGGCTGACGTGGACAGGGATGGTTACCTGGACCTCTACATGGCGAATTATGAGAACGGTAGCCTTGCCGGATACAACAATCACTTCTGGCATAACCAGGGGGATGGCACGTTTGATAACGGCACTGTGGAGTTCGGTTTCGACGAGGGCGGCGATCCGCTCCAATCCAGGGGGGCAAGCTGGACAGATGTCGATAACGACGGCTGGCAGGACCTCTACGTGTCGAACTACAGGATCAGGCGCAATTACCTCTACATGAACGACGGCGCGGGAGCGTATGTGGAGTCGGCGGAGGAGAAGGGTGTCGAGGGCCACGGGAACACGCACCCGGTCACCGGTGGGGAGATCTATTACGGGCACTCCGTCGGAAGCTCATGGGGCGACCTCGACAACGATGGGGATATGGATCTGTGGGTGACGAACCTGGCACACAAGGATGCCTGGCGGGGGCCCATATGTGACGATTCTTACCTCTTCGAGAACCTCGGAGAGGAGATGGATTGGGGTTTTATCGACCGCAGGGCTGAAAGCGGGATCGAGATCAAGGAGATACCCGGAGCCGTGAGGGATGGGGATGAGCTGATGGTCTCATCCAGCCTGGCAGATTACGATAACGACGGCGACCTCGACCTGTTCATCCCCCAGATCTACGGTGATGTGAGCTACTCCTATTCATTCCTCTACAGGAACGATGGGGGCCTCAGGTTCACCGAGGTGGGAGAGGAGGCCGGCCTGCGGGTCTGGAACACCTATGGATCGGCCTGGTGTGATTACGATCAGGATGGTTGGATCGACCTGATCACTGGTGGAGGTACGTGGGACGCGGACCTGTCCAGGACGACCAATTCTAACGTCCACCTGTTTCGGAACAACGGGGGGGACGTGAATACGGGATCGAGGTGGCTTGAGGTCAAGCTTGAAGGGAGGGAGTCCAACAGGGCGGCGATAGGGGCCCGCGTCACGGTGGAGGTGGACCGGGACGGCGATGGTACAATGGACCACATGGTGATCAGGGAGGTGCAGGCAGGAACGGCCGCGCACGGTCAGCAGGATCCAATGCTCCTCCATTTCGGGCTGGGAACCACCGTTTCAGATGCGGTCATGACAGTTGACTGGCCCATGGGGAGAAGGACCGTTCATCGGGAATTGGACCTTGACGGCGTCGTCCGAATATTCGAGCCGACCGAAAATATCGAGGTGAACCTCTCCCTGGACGGTGCGTCCCTCGATGAGGGGGTGATCCGCCTGGACCACACATTTGAGAATCCATCGGCGTATCAGATAAGGGATCGACTGTTTCTCATCACCGTGAACGATGGTCAGCTCATCTCCGAAAAGTGGGTCAGGGAGCCGATCGGCCCAGGTGATGTGGCCATCTCCCGGATCGACCTGGATGCAGGGGGGGTCGGAGCCCTGGAAAAGGTAACAATGGAACTTCTGAGATCATATCCCCCCACCATACCGGCCGTGGATACACTTGGCCGGGATGATCTGATCAACCACCCCCCAACGGCGCTCCTGTCCGGGCCGGAAGAGGTAGAACTGGGCTCAAGCGTAACCCTCTCGGGTGAGGGGTCCCACGATGCTGACGGGGTGGTTGTGGAGTATCGGTTCGACCTCGGGGATGGCTCGGTATCCGGGTGGGTCGTGAGCCCCACCATTCAGCATTCATATGGATCCGCCGGAATCTACAGGGCGGTGCTCTCCGTTAAGGATGAAAAAGGGAGTATTTCGCCGGAGGATGCCTACCTGACGATCAGGGTCGTTGGCCATACTATCTCTGAACCGATTGCACATATCATTGATATATCCCCCAACGACGCTCTGTCAGGAGAGGAGATATCATTCGAGGGGGAGGGGATACCATCGACAGGAGAGGCCATAACAGACCATGAGTGGAGCTCCTCACTCGATGGTCGTATATCCTCAAGAGCCGCCTTTTCCACTGATATCCTGCTTGTCGGATATCATGAGATAACCTACCGTGTGAGGGATTCCGGTGGCTCCTGGTCGAAGATCGACAGCTCCTGGGTCTCCATCACCCTCCCGGAGGTGGAGAAGCTGTGGGCCTCTATAAACGGTATGAACGCGGAGGCCCCTCTTTCCGGAGATGTCATCTTCAGCGGCTCCTCGGGCCCGGTTGACAGGATGGTGGGCGTGGAGGTGAGGATAGATTCCGATCCCTGGACGCTTGCCCCCACGTATCCTGACTGGACCTTCTGGGTTGATTGTGATAGGCTCTCCGATGATGAGCACATCATTCTGGCGAGGTCGACCGATGGCATGGGCCATTCCCAGATATCCCAGATGAACTTCACCGTTCTACACGAGGACGATGTAAGTGGGTCCACGATCGATAACGAGGCCGGGGGAGTTGGCATTTCCGTCCTCACCGTGGTCATAGGGGTGATGGCCGTGGCCGTCATCGCACTCCTGGTAGGCATAGTTCTCCAGATCGTAAGGCGCAGAGATGAGGATATCCTCTGATCTGTCCGGCAACCGTACTATAGTAAAGGTTATAGCGGTATCAACGATATCTCCCAGGTAGTATATCGGAGGCGGTATCGTGCTGGCGAAAGGAACACCATGGTGGATAGGGGTATTCTCCCTTCTTAGCCTGGTCCCGATATATTTTTATCGCGGGGGGGGTCAACCCATATTTCTCCTCCTTGCCGTGATCCCGTTGGTCCTGAACTTACCCCTTCTTCTCTTCTTCAGGGATCCCGAGAGGCGTATTGGGGAGGGCGTGGTATCTCCGGCCGACGGTCGGGTCATGGACGTCTACAGGGAAGGCAGATATCATCGGATCAATATATTCATGAACGTTCACAACGTCCACGTGAACAGGGCCCCGGTAGATTGCACTGTGGTGTCCGTTGAAAGAAAGAGTGGAGGATTTATTCCAGCATTTGATAAGGATTCGGATAGGAACGAGAGGGTCATCACAACGATAAAGACCCGTCACGGCACGTGGACGTTAACGCAGATAGCCGGAGCTGTTGCAAGGAGGATCGTACCCTATGTCAGCGGAGGGGAGGAGCTCGGGAGGGGGGAGAGGTTTGGATTGATCCGTTTCGGCTCCAGGGTGGACCTCAAGTTCATCCTACCGAAAGGGATGGAGATAAGCGTCAAACCAGGTGATCGAGTGCTGGCGGGTGCCTCGTGCCTGGCCTCACAAGAGAAGGGGAGGTATCAGGGATGAACGGAAGGATGCGTGGAGGGGTGAGACGCTCGCTCGATAGGATCCGGGAGAGGCGCAGCAGGCCCAGGGTTCCCGGGTCCAGAAGGGAGCAGATCCGAAGGAGGCTGAGGCGCTCCCTGGATGGGGATATATTCCCCAAACCGATCCTCAAGATCATTTCCCCGGCGGACACGATCACGCTGTTGAACTTCATCTGCGGTATCGGTGCGGTCATGTTCTCGGGCCAAGGGGGGGACGGCCTGAGGATCGCGATGGTGCTCATTCTGATGGGCCTGATATTCGACGGCCTTGACGGCCCCATCGCCAGGAAGTTCGGAAGCTCTCACAATTTCGGCAAATGGCTTGATTCCCTTGCGGATTCGGTAACATTTGCCATCGCACCGGCGTTCCTGATCTACAACGCGTTCTACCCATTTGAAGGGAGCGTATTCTCATCCGCCCAGTCCATCCTATCTGTTCTGGCCGCTCTCTTTATCGTTCTCCTGGGGATACTTCGGCTTGCGAGGTTCAGCCTGTCGGGTTTCAGGTTCAAGCACTTCATAGGCATCCCCACCCCGATGATGGCCATGGTGGCGGTGGGGATGGTCTCCTTCGATCTCTGGTCCGGGAGGATCGGATGGAACATAGATTATTTCACCTCGGGGGACCAGGTGCTCATCCCAGCATTCCTGTTCCTCTCATCCTTTCTGATGGTCTCGGATATAATGTACAGGAAGTACCGGGGGAAGCTGATGATCCTCGCCGCGATGATAGTGCTCCTGATGATATTCACCCTTCTAATGGGGTCCGACAACCCCGAGTTGGGCATGACCGGAACGATCATATTTACCGCAGCTGCGCTGGGATATATGTTCTCACCCCTGATCCACGACCCAAAGAACATATGGGGGGCTACAAGGAGGATGAAGGTTGAGCTCCTTCTTGCAGAGGACGAATCCGAGGGTACAGCGATCGATGAGCTCATTGATGACAGTGAGAGGTGTACAGATCATGAGATCGACGACCTGTTTTAACTGCAGTGACCGCGAGAGGGCAACATTCGAGCTGGGCATAAAGCTCGCGTCCTTCTTTCATCAATATCTGGGTGCCCCGATCAACCTGGGCAACGTGGATTCGATGGAGCGCGCCATGCGTGAGGGGATACTGAATCAGCCCTTCGTTCTGGATGCGGAGATCACCCTTGACAGGGAGGAGATCGAAAGGTCCGTTTCGGAGTTCGGATACTGCTCGATATCCGAGAGGATGATGGCCGGCCGCATTACCATTGAATACAAGGGGTTCGAGGCTGTCGGAGAGCTCCATTGGACCGAGGAGTTGAGATATCCGTTGATGAGGGTGGTTGCCGTAGGCCCACGTTGCAGTGAAAATGATCGGGCCACAGGCCAATGAACGGTTAAAAAATCTGCGGTTTCCACCTCTGTCGGACTACTGGAAAACCAGAATGTTTAATATAATGGAAATCCAGTCGGAAAATACTTTTATATAAGAGAAAGTAACTTCAATCAACAAGGTGTTGGGACCTTTTTCAGATACCTTCAGAGGTGAAAGTAATGGATATTTTGGAATATCTATACAGGGCGAGAAATGTTAGGATTTTTTCCGTATCTATCATCATGATATTGATCTTGGTTGGAATGGCCCCGATCCTGGGCTCGTTCTCCGTGGTGGATGAGGTACAGGCGGAAGAGGAGAGCTCAGGCGAGGCATTCGGCAATGTGAGATCTGGTTTCTACGATATGTCAGAATATGGTTACGAATTCTCCATCGAGGGTGCCGGCCAGAGGGATTGGTTCGGATCCAATATGGTGACCATGGACTGGAACGGGGACGGTGTAGAGGATTTCGTCGTTGCAGGCGCCTATATGGATTACACGAGAGGTGGTGGTCCCATCAAGATCTTTGACGGCACAAAATCGTTAATGCCGCCAGATCTCAATATTCAGAGCTCCGAAGCTGACTGGTCGATCATGCATACGGATTCGGGTCAGTATAAAATGTGGGGAGGTGACCTTGATGTCGGAGATGTGAATGGAGATGGTTACGATGACCTGCTCACTTCGATGAATGTTTACTACTACTATGGGTCAGGGGCGGCATATTTATTCTATGGAGGGCCCCACAGAGATGCCGATCGAGGTAATATGAATCAAAATGATGCCAACGTCTCATTTGCCGGTTCAAACACGAATTTCGGCAAATCCGTGGGCTTGGGCGATATAGATGGAGATGGATACGACGATGTTTTCGTCAGCGCCCCATATTATCGCTATTCGTATTCCGGATACAAGTACGGCATGGTTTTCGGCTGGTGGGGTGGATCATTAAAATCCTCCTATAGCTGGCTCGAGTACGATCTGCGGGTGATCCCCAGATCGAGCATATACTACAACAACGGATATTATGCCTATTTTGGGTCGGGTCCTATCGTGCTTGGAGATATGGATGGCGATGGCAGAGAGGAGCTCGTGATCTCTTCATCCTATGGGTGGCTCACAAGTGAAGAGGGAGGATACACTTATGCAGGAACGGTAACCGTCTTTCATCCCAAGTCCAATATCGGGTCCGTATCAAACCTCATTGACATCGAGAGCTCATATGCTGATTGTACGGTCTACTATGGAGATCGATCAGCCAATTATCAACAGTTCGGCCTCGGTTTGAATACCAAGCTGGGAGATCTGAATGGAGATGGTTTGGATGACCTCGCCATGTCAACCTGGAGAGGGAACGGCAACAAGGGATCGGCCTATGTGGTCATGGGTTCCGCAACCTATAATACTGGAAATCGTGCCATCATGAAATCATCCAATTATGATCACTATTTTGAACCTCAATCCTCCTCGAATTATTTTGGCTCTCTTGCGATCGGGGATTGGGATGGAGATGGTCAGGATGACCTTGCGATAGGTGCACCCTATGGTTCCAACAGTATGATATGGATATTTGGAGAGAACTACTTCAAGGGGGGTGGGCAAAAGGACCTGGACCTTGATGATGAGGTATTTGCGGTAACCCTGATAACGATAAAGGGGCCGACCATCACTGGTAACAATATGCAGGCGGCTGGTGGTATGCCTTATTACTACTATCCCACTTGGTCTACGCTGTGTTTCTGGAACAGGGATGATATCGATGGGGCGGAGGACCTTTTCATCGGAAATCCATATAATTACAAGGGTACTTCCTATTATCATGGAAAAGTATGGGGACTATCCAACTACGATATGGTCGGGAAGCCACAGGTGAGGCAGCTCAACGGGGAGCTCCCCGATTACAAGACCTTCTATATCGGCAGGAGTAGCTATGATTTCAAGGCTTCAGTCATGAACAGATGGGATCCCATGTTATCCTTCCTTGATATGACCATGACAATGGGCGATTACGAGGTGGATATCTCTCTCAGCGCAGATGGCAACTGGAGTGTTGACGGGGACGACCTTGGATGGCTTGATGTAGATTCTGATTCATTCAACGTGCAGATAGATTACATTAATTCAGAGGCGATCTGGACATGGACAATGGGATTCACAATGAATGCGACCTATGATGGTTATATTGACCTGTTGGTTGACAATGGAATGAGAGAATCCAGTATCGAGGAATTCGCATATCTGAGGTCGAAGTTCAGGTATACTGGAGAGCTTGAGGCGTGGGTCGGTGGGGATCCTCCAACGAGGTTCTACGACGGGGAAGAGCACAGATCACTTCTGGAGGGTGAGACCGTACCCGAGAATACGGACCTTGTATTCACGGGGATCGGGATCATATATGACGGCACAGAGAATTTCATGAATGATTTCGGTGTCGAGCCCTTCTATCCCAAGCAGGAATATTTTTCCTTCGAAGCGGAGAACATTCACGGACAGACCGTGAAAGATGAGTCTTCCATGGGTAGGGATTTCGTACTACCGTTGAACACCGGGAGCATGCCGATCAAGGTGACCTTTGATTTCATGCTCAGGGACCTGCCCGGATCGATGGTAGTGAACGATCTACCCGGTTTCCACGTATATGTTGATAACGACGTCCCAATGGCTCCCAGCGGTCTGATGATCCATGCGGACAGCTTTACGGACACTAATGTCCTGGTTGACAACGATGGTGAGCTTTTTGTCACCTGGTACGAGCCCGCGGAGATATTTTCAGGGGTCAGATACTACGAGGTGATGGCCACCGGGGTCGAGGGTACGATCTTCACCAAGAATACCTTCCTCCAGATAGATACCGAAGCTGAAGGTGAGGTCGAGGTCAGCATCAGGGCCTACGACATGGTTGACCATGTCGGGGAGTACGCATCTGTTTCCATCTATCTTGACTATGAGGGGCTGGAGTACAGCGATTACTTCCCAGGCCCAACCGAGTGGTTCAACACTCTTAACCCCGAGGTCGGTGTAACCATAACAGATATCGGTGGTTTGTCCATACCGGGTAGCTCGGTGGAGTACATGATCTCCAGTGATGGTGGTGAGACGTACGGGTCGTGGTTATCTACCGTTAATGAGCTGAGTGCCCAGACGGTAACGATAGAAATTGCCCCGACCCTTACAGAGGGTGCCGATAACTTCGTGATATTCAGGGCCAAGGATGCTGCTGGCAATCAGATGGAGAGCGAGCCAGTGCAGGTATCAGTAGATCTTTCAGAAGTTCACTTCAGTGATATCCTGGTAAATGACCTGGAGGAATGGGACGGAATATGGTTTGACACGGGTGATGTCTCCCTATCGATGGATATTCTTGACACTCACAGTGGTGTGGACCAGGCAACCGTGGAATACAGGCTCTCCACCAGGGGAAGGGCGAATCTGAATTCCGAGAACTGGGAGGTCGTCGAGACCACTGTAAGCGGGGGAAATACCTCTCTGGATATGGATCTGGACCTGATCTACGGAGACGTGAACTTCATACAGTTCAAGGCCAAGGACCTTGTTGGAAATCCCACGTCTTATTCGGAGGTTTTCAATATATGGGTCAACACCCAACCGGTAGCGGTGATAGACGCGCCGGTAAATGGGCTCAACGTCATGGAGGGCAGCATCATCGCCCTTGACGCTGGTTCAAGTTACGATGTCGACGGCGACATGATCGAGGTCTTCTGGAATGACACCTGGACCGATGAGGAGGGAACGGAGATGGTCATAGAACTTGGAGCCGATGCGATAGATCCCTTCAAGTTCGACGTGATACTCCTGCCAGGTACGCATCTGATAACACTCAGTATATCGGACGGCCTCCACGAGATCACGACAGAACCGGTGGAGGTGACAGTTACGGCCATTGAGGAGGCCATATGGTTGTACTCAACCCTTGATACAGATGGCGATGGAATGGTGAACAGCTATGAATATCTCTATCACCTGGGATGGAACGACGACTCCAACGGCGGTCTGGACCTGAACGAGAACAACGATTTTGACGGTGACGGACATACGGACCTGGAGGAGTACAATTGGGGTTCCAATCCCACCGATACAACTGATTTTCCATTGCCGGATGTTAGTAATATTGGCCCAGATGACCCCAACATGACCCTGTACATCGTCTTGATAGTTCTCGCCTGTCTTGTATTCTTAATCCTGATAGCGATGATCATGTTCAACTCCGTAGCGATAAAGAAAAAGCTCGCAGACCAGGAGGTCAAGGATGCGGATGTTGAGAAGCAGGATATCGAAAATGCGCTGTCTTCAGGGGGGAGGGAAAAGCTCCTGGCCCTCAAGGCGGTCTCGGAAGGAAGAAGGGTAGCCTCTCTTCCAAGTGCGGCGGCGGCCGTTTCCGCATATCAGTCGCTTCCCACGGCCGAGGGAGCTGTGGACCAAGTGGACCAGGGAGCTGTTCCAACTCCGGAGCCGATACAGCCGGCACCAATGCAGGCTGCTGAACCAGCTCCTGC
>JAGLEG010000440.1 GCA_023145185.1 Thermoplasmata archaeon | reverse complement strand
GGGGAAGCGATTGGCAGAACTTCACAATAACCGTGGAGAACACAAACGACGACCCGATCATCATAATAACACCGATGAACACCACGCTTCAGGACGAACTATACTCAGTTCTACTCAATGCTACCGACGAGGACCTAGTTGAGATCAACTTCACCTGGTCGATGGATACAAACGCGGATTGGCTTGAATTGAATGGAACCTCTCTATCTGGAACTCCAGGCAACTCCGATGTGGGAACGTTCTGGGTCAACATAACGGTCATCGATGGATACGGCGGATCACAATCACTGAACTACACCCTGATCGTGATCAACGTTAACGACGCTCCTATCTGGTCCCTGACACCGATAGATCAGACCCTCACCGAGGGAGAAGAGCTGACCATTGAGTGCTTGGCGACGGATATCGACGGGGACAACATCACCTATTCCATAGAGACCACACCTACATCTGATATCACCATTGATCCATCTTCAGGCATCATCAGCTGGGCATCTCCAGTCATAGGAACATACACTGCAACCATAACTGCAACGGATGGAACCATCGAGATCCAGCATACTTTTTCAATTGGTGTGTATGCACCTGGCGAGGAACCTGAGCCCGTGGAGAACAAGACCGATACGGACGGCGACGGCATGCCAGATGAATGGGAGTTGAAATACGGCCTGGATCCGGATGATCCAACGGATGCAGCCCTGGATTCGGATGGGGACGGCATATCAAACCTCGACGAGTACAAGGGGGAATCGGACCCATTGGTCGATGAATCGGCAGGTGGATCGACGGACACTGATGATAAAAGATCCTATACGGGATTCTGCTTGATCGCAGGAATAATCTTGCTTCTGATCATAGTGGTCATTGTTGTAATAGTAATCAAATCAAGGAAGGGCCAAACAGAAGATTACGAAGAATAATATCAGCAGGAGTTGTTTATGCAGGTGCAGTTCCATATATGATACTATTACATGTTTAAACTGAGAGCATATATGACACCACCTTAGATAAGAACCAGACCCATATACGAAACACTATATATGGAGGTGGCTATATCTCTTATATTATGAACAAGAGCGAACTCAAGCGTTTGATCGTTGAATTCCATGAGTATAAGCTTCCGGATTCCATTAAGCGGGATATCGATATAGATATGTCCACGGACAAGGTCATCACCCTGGTCGGCCCCCGGCGCGCGGGAAAGACCTACCTGCTTTACAACCTCATCAAACAGTTGGAAGCGTCCGGTGTGGACAGACGCGATATGATCATGATCAATTTCGAGGACCCGCGGATATATCCTTTTACGGCCAGGGACCTCCTGGACCTTACGGACGCTTATTCTGAGCTGTATCCGAGTTCCCATACTACCTATCTTTTCTTCGACGAGATCCAGGAAATGGATGAGTGGGAGAGAGGGATAGAGCACCTTCATCGTTCAGGCGGGTACAAGATATTCATCACCGGTTCGAGTTCCAAGCTTGGCAGCCAGGAAATTGCCACACAGATGAGGGGGCGGACACTTTCCTATCTCGTTCTTCCCTTCTCGTTCAAGGAGTCCCTTGAGGCCAGAGGTTTGAAAGTGGATGAGAAGACGAGGTACTCCTCCCAGCGTTTTGGCATAATAAATCATCTTGATATCGTCATGAAATGGGGATTGTTCCCGGAGGTGGTACTGGCAGAAAATGATGACACGAAGATACGAATACTCCGAGAATATTACAATACGATCTTCTTGAAGGACCTCGTGGAGCGTTACAAGGTGCGCAACATCGCATTGCTCAAGGAGATGATGAAGTATCTCGTAACGAATATATCCAACCCTTTCAGCATCTCGAAATATCATCGGAGCATCGGTACCAGGCACAAGGTCTCCAAAAAGACCGTGATGAACTACCTGAACCGGCTTGAGGATATTCACTTCATCTATCTAGTGGATCGATACAGCCCCTCACTTCGCAAGCAAACCAACTCGCCAGCCAAGGATTACTGCATCGATGTTGGCATGAGGAGCGCAGTAGGGTTCCAGTTCTCGAAAGACCTTGGGAGGATTGCCGAGAACCTGGTATTCATCTCACTTTTACACCGCAGGGCCAGGGACCCGACCATTGAGATATATCACTGGAAACCCCGGGGAACCGAGACAGACTTCATCATAAAGAGAGGGGCCACGGTAGAGGAGGCCATACAGGTATCATGGGATGTAGAGGATCCCAAGACCAGAAAACGGGAAGAGAAGGGTTTGATCTCCGCATTGAAGCAGTTTGGACTTGACCACGGCACCATTATCACAGCGGATCATGAGGGCAGATCGGACTCCGACGACGTGAGAATTGAATACATACCACTTTGGCAATGGTTGCTATATTCGTGATGTTGATAAAGACCCGATGGACGAGGATCGGACCTGGGTGGAGATGATAGGTCCTATCAAAAATACTAAATTTCAGAACAGATTTTCATACCTAATGGGGATGGTCTATTGCATCAGAACAAGTCTTATTCGTTACTGTTGGTCTTGGCATTGATATCTGCAGGGTTATTGGGCCTGTTGGTCATACCTTCAGGAAACCTTGTGGAACCGGCAGAAGCTGTAAACACGAGGGCGTTCGAAGGCGGAGATGGATCTATCGGGGACCCATATCAGATAGCCGATATCGACCAGCTTCAAGAGATGAACTTGAGCCTTGACGCGCACTATGTGTTGATCAACGACATCGACGCGTCCGCCACAAGTGGTTGGAATTCCGGTGAAGGTTTCGTCCCTATTGGAAATGTAACTTATGATTACAGGTTCACAGGTTCTCTGGATGGGCAGGAGTACAATATCACAGACCTGTTCATCAACCGAACCACTACTGATTACGTGGGATTGTTCGGCTACATCAGTCCGGGGGCAAGCTTGAACGATATCGGCCTGATCGACAATGATGTCAATGGATCAAGTTGTGTCGGTGGACTCGTGGGAGGTAGCCAATGCACTATCAAGAACTGCTACACCACAGGTAGCGTCAGCGGAAATCAGATGGTAGGCGGGCTCGTGGGAGTCAATGGCGGGCCGGTCGAGAACTGCTACGCAACAGGAAACGTCACCGGAGGTTATAGTGTTGGCGGGCTCGTGGGACAAAACAGTGGTCCGGTCGAGAACTGCTACGCCACAGGCGACGTCAGCGGAGGTTATGATGTTGGCGGGCTCGTGGGATACAACTCCCAATATTGGTCAATCTCAAACTGCTACGCTACGGGAAACGTCAGCGGAACCGGAAGCAGTATCGGTGGGCTAGTGGGAAACATCGAGGACAGCGAGATCTCGAACTGTTACGCAGCAGGAAACGTCAGCGGAACTGGAAGCAGTATCGGCGGGCTCGTGGGACACAGCTTTTCGGGCATTGTGAAGAACTGTTTCTGGGACACGGAGACCTCCGGAATGGCGGACAGCGACGGGGGAACTGGAAAGACCACTTCTGAGATGAAACA
This sequence comes from Thermoplasmata archaeon, assembly GCA_023145185.1. GTDB lineage: Archaea > Thermoplasmatota > Penumbrarchaeia > Penumbrarchaeales > Penumbrarchaeaceae > JAGLEG01. Next base: position 20,612 of record JAGLEG010000440.1, on the reverse strand, counting down.
GGGGGCCACATTCACCGGAGCAGGTTGGAACTTTGTTGAAACATGGTCTCTGATAGAGGGTAAAACCTATCCATACCTGAATAACCTCATATATCCAGCAGCACCGCTCATCACAACCATTGACCTCACAGTTACCTCTGAAGATCAGACATATCAGGTAGATTACAGTGCAGAGTCGTCCCTTCCAGGATGCACGGACTTTTCCTGGGAGATCGATACAGATGCATCTTGGCTCACCATGAGCGCGGATGGGATCCTATCTGGAACACCATTGAATGATGATGTGGGCAACCATTCTGTCGAGGTGATCTGTAAGGATCCGAGATCGGCCTCAACTACCAGAAGCTTCATACTTTCGGTTCTGAATACCAATGACGCTCCGGAGATCAACCTCATACACTCAATCAATGTAACCGAAGACGCTCCCTATTTCCTGGTACTTACGGCGAGCGATATGGACCCAACGGAAGACACTCTGACATGGACCCTGGAGTCGGGGCCAATGTGGTTGGAGCTCAACACAACCACCAACACGCTGGAAGGAATCCCGCTCAACAGCGATGTTGGTGTCAATGAGGTCAATGTCTCGGTGGACGATGGAAACGGCGGAAGCGACTGGCAGAACTTCACGATAAACGTTGAGAACACCAACGATGACCCGATCATAACAACTCCGATGAACACAACGCTCCAGGACGATCTCTACTCTGTTCTCCTCATTGCAACCGACGAGGACCCTGTTGCATTCAACTTTACCTGGTCAATAGACACGAACGCGGATTGGCTTGAGCTGAATGGGACCTATCTGAATGGGACTCCTGACAACTCCAATGTTGGTGTGTTCTGGGTCAATATAACTGTTCTGGATGGATTCGGTGGCTCAAACTCGCTTAACTATACACTGGTCGTAAGCAACGTCAACGACGCACCTATCTGGTCACTAACACCAACAGACCAGAACCTCACCGAGGGCGAAGCACTGACTATCGAGTGTGCAGCGATGGATATTGATGGGGACAACATCACCTATTCCATCGAAACCACACCAACATCCGAATTGACCATTGATCCATCATCAGGTGACATTAGCTGGGCATCTCCCGTCGTGGGAGCATACATTGCGACCATCACGGCAACGGATGGAACTATCGATATCCAACATACCTTCTTCCTCATCGTGAACGCAATACCTGATGAACCGGGACCCGTGGAGAATCAGACGGATACGGACGGCGACGGCATGCCAGACGAATGGGAGTTGAAATACGGCCTTGATCCGGATGATCCGACCGATGCCGCCCTGGATTCAGATGGGGACGGCATATCAAACCTCGAAGAATACGAGCGGGGATCGAACCCAAATTTGGATGGAACGAAGGACGTTGAGGACGAAGACGATATTGCACCCTATTTGGTCATCGGGATCGTTATGCTGTTGATCATAATCGTTCTTGCAGCATTGTTGGTAAGATCCAGGAAAGGGAAAACGGAACGTTCCGAGGAATAACCTCCGAAATGGATATCTGGACGGGGCATTTGGGATTATAACCTAATGTTGAGTTTTTACTATAAACCCAATTCCCCAGATGGCTTTTTATCTTTCCAGTAACACTACAGCCTAACTTTGACACAATGAGCATAGGTGAGTGTCAAAGTGAGGCCTCTCCCAACATTGACAGGCTAAGATTATATTCAATCTGTCAAAGTTGGGCTACAGGTGAATTTACATCAACAATCATTAAATCGCCTGTACGTGATTGAAGAGCGATGGGTTTCATACCTGGCTTTGTCATGGCAACCGCCGTTATTCTGGCGCTTACGCTCACTCTCCTGCCATTTCTATCCATCCTTTTCGGCACGAAGGGACGATCAGCCGTAGCTCTTGGAATGAGGATGGCCAGGGGCTACCCTTCGGAGACGATAGCAAGGGCCCTCCCCGTCGCCCTTGTGGTCGCCCTGATGATCGCATCCCTCTCCGTGGGCGACGGCCTCTTCGACATGGTGGAGGAGAACGTGGATTCCAACCTCTCCTCCGTGGACCACGTGATAGATGTCCCCTCCTTCATATCCCAGGAGGTGTGTCAGAGCTCCCTGGATGCCCTTGACATTGACGGATATGCTCAGATCATCCAGCTGGATGCGTTCCCCTCCCCACAGAAAGGAGATGCCATCACTTTGTTCGGAGTACAGGAAGGGATAGCGGACCTCCTGCCCGTTCGGGCGGGGAACAAGGACCTGCCCACTCCCCCCGATAGATATGACGTTTACATAAATCGGGAGCTTGCATCACAGCAGGGACTCGGCAAAGGGGACACGCTGAGAATTACCACGAACATCATCGCTGGTCGGACCGGATCCCTGCTGACGTACACGGAAGGAGGGGAGATCACCCTGAACCTGACGGTGTCAGAGGTGATCGACAACACCGGGATCGGGAGGTACCGGGAGGACTCGAGGGATGAGGTGGATCCCATCGCCATAATGGATCTGAACTTACTTCAGGAGAGGTTGGGAGAGATCGATCACGTCAACAAGATACTTCTGGACCTGGGGGCCGACACCGTGGAAGCAATAGAGGCGGAACTCGACGGTAACCTCAACTGGGAACACGGCGGCTTTGAGGTCCTCCCCGCCCCGGAGGCCGGGGGCACCCTGATCAGGAACGAAGATCTGATGTTCCATTCCAGGGATCTGATGTCGCTTCCCCTGGGAGGTACCCAAACGCTCTCGTACTTCGTCGACTCGCTCTCCGGGACCGAGGACCTCTCGTACTCGGTCATCACTGGGTTGGATGCCGAATACATCCCGTCGCTTTCAGATGTCAACGGAGGCCCCGTATCACTCCACATGGGGGAGATCCTTCTGGACAACTGGACCGCCGACAGGATAGATGTAGAGGTTGGAGACCATATCAACCTGACCTACCGGTCCGTGGACCATATCGAGGGGTTCGAGGGAACCACCATCTCACTGAAGGTGGTGGGGATCCTGCCAAAGGAAGGCATAATGGCAGAAAAAGAGCTGATCCCATCCGTGGAGGGGCTCACGGGGGTCGACTCATGCCTGGACTGGGACCCATCCTTCGACGTCGACATCGACGATATCTCGGATGACGATCAGCTTTACTGGAAGCTGTACGGCTCCGCCCCCAAGGGGATAATTACACTTGATATGGCCAGATATCTCTGGAGGGCCAACGAGGGTGATACCTCTGCCATCTGGTTCCCATCCGAAGCAAATGAAAGCGAGGTTGAGGCCCAACTCGACGACGTGGTAACGCTTTCGTACATCGGCGGCTCCATAATACCCGTCAGGGAGAACGCACTGGGATCTTCGAGAGGGATGCTCATTTTCCCCGGGATGTTCCTCACGTTCGGTTCTGCGATCATCGCAGGAGCGCTCCTCGTCTTCACGGCGGTGGTCATTGACATCTCCAAACGGAGGTCCAGGGACCACTCGATGCTAAAGGCCCTTGGTTTCTCCAGGTTCCGTATCCTGACCATAGGGGCCGTGGAAGGCACGATCTCCATATTGGCAGGCGCACTGTTCGGCACCGCCCCTGGAATAATACTCGGCATTATTCTCAACCGGGGGATCAACTCGATATGGTCCAGCTCCGTGGAGAGCGCCTCTGTTCCCTTCTCCCTATCATTTGAAACCATCATCATATCCATATCATTGGGGATATTGCTCTGCGTCCCCATCCTTCTGTATTCGATATGGAACCATCTGGGGAAGGACCCCGCATCCAGCATGAACAGGGAGGACCCATCCATCTCGACGGGGCGGTCCATGAGACCTGTGATGCGCCACCTCCTCTCCGGGGTAGGGGCCCTAGCTGGCATCACCCTTCTCGTCCTTGCAGCCATTGTGGGGATGGGCCCGGGGAGCTCGGCCCTGTTCACCCTGGGATCTATCCTTCTCTCCTCGTCGCTGGCCCTGGCCCTCTTCGGGCTTATCCTGAAGGTGAGGGATACCAGCGACTTGGGACTGATGGTCTCCGCCAACCTCTCCAGGAGGCCGGGGAAGGTCCCTGTTTCGATAGCGGTCCTCGCCTTGACGCTCTCGTTGGCCCTCTCCCTCAGTTTCGTCGGGTCCATACTTGAGGAGGACCTCGAATCCGACATAGGGTCGTACGGAGGCGAATATAAGCTGGTGGTGGAGACCGGCTCCCCGTTCACAGGGGACCTTGATGAGATCACGTATGATATCGACATGAACCACATCGCACCACTCCTCTCCAGGGGTGATGAGGGAGGCAAGTGCTCCAACATCAACGCCCCGTTCCCTCCAAGGCTGCTGGGGTATCGCTCATCCTCTGATATGTACAACTTCTCCCTGATCGATCGGGAGGGCTCCTACTCATCAGATATGGATGCCTGGGACGGCCTGGAAACGATCATCGGCGGTAAGTTCCCGATAATGGTGGACCAGAACACGCTCCAGTGGATATACTTCAAGGGGCTTGGTGATACATTTGCCATCACGACAGAGGACGGGAGAGAAGTAGGACTTCTCGTTGTGGGCGTGTTGTCCCCCTCGATCCTCACGGGAAGCTTTGTTATGTCCTCCGTTAATTTGCGTCTGCTGTTCCCGGAAGGTGCAACTTACTCGTATTTCCTCGTGGATACGGACGATCCTGAAGGGGCGGCGGAAACCCTTTCAACATCCTTTTCCTCTCTTTCACCGACCATCACCTTGACGGACGACCTCGCCAGGGAGAACCTCGATTACGAGCTCTCATACCTGAACCTCTTCAGGGATTTTCTGGTCCTTGGGCTCATTGTAGCGATCGCATCAGCAGCAGTGTTCACTCACGCAAGGGCGGCAACCCTGGGCAGGGAACTGGAGCTGCTTCGGACCATCGGCGTCAAGAGGGGACGTGCCGTGCAGTACTTTTTCGTTGAGAACCTTATAGTTTTCGTGGTAGCCACCGCAGGCGCCCTGTTGGGGTCCATCATCTCCTCTCTTATCCTCTCAACGTCCATGGGCGTCCCTCTCTCGGGGTCCATCACACCGGTCATCACGATCTCCATATCCTTTCTCGCCGCCTCGATATTCGTGAGCCTTGGATCGGCCTTCTGGGTTCTGAGGGGATATCCCCTCCTAATCAGAAGAAGCGCATGATAATCGATAAGCTTACAAATCTTGAGAGACAATGAGGTGATATGGGAAGCGCTAGAAGGTCCCGCGTGTCATGGATCATCCTGATCCTCCTCATGTCACTCCTTCCGCTATCATCGATATCAGCGGATGAGGGCTGGACCTCATTTCGTGGGGACAAAGAGAACAGCGGTTACAGGAACGAGACCCTCTGCAACGGGTCACTGGCCCTCCTGTGGGAGGCCAAAGCGGATTCCTCCATCACCAGCTCATTCTCCGCCGGTCCATGGGGGGTCCTGTTCGGGACCGTGAACGGTACCCTGTACAACCTCGATCCCGGGACCGGAGACCTCCTGTGGACCCACAGGATGGGAGGCCCAATAGAGGCAACGCCCACATACTCCCCCGATACGGGGTTGATCATTGCAGCGGACAACACCGGGATGGTGAAGGCCATCCACGCCACGAACGGGACGGTGAAATGGGTGTGGCAGAGCGGGACAGGGGGAGATATCAGGTCCTCCCCTCTGGTGGCTGACGGAAGGGTTGTGTTCGGATCGTATGACGACAGCGTCTACTGCCTGGACGAGCTCACGGGAGAGCGGCAGTGGAAGTTCATCGGATGCTCCGGCTGGGTTCACACGTCCCCATCCTATCACGATGGAAACATATTCTTCGGCTCCTGCGACGGCCTGCTCAGATGTGTGGACGTTCTCAACGGCAGGGAGATCTGGAGCTTCCAGGCGGATTACATCCCATCGTCGCCTGCCGTGTCGAACGCCAAGGTGTATTTCGGCTCCTACGACGGGCACCTCTACTGTCTGGATGCAGATACCGGAGATATGTACTGGAACCGATCCCTGGGCGACGGCATATCCTCGTCTCCTGCCGTGGACGGGGACGTCGTTGTGGTGGGATGTGACAACGGGATAGTGTATTGTTTCGACGCCCTCAACGGTGCCCCGATATGGGAGTGGAACATGGGCGCGGCGAAGGTCGGGTCCTCCCCTCTCCTGCTGGACGACATGGTCCTGGTGACCCACGATCAGGGGTTGGTGATCCTCAACAGGACCGATGGTTCGGTGAACCGCTCCTTCGAGATGGGGGACACGGATGGAACCTCTCCAGCCTATTACGACGGCTCGATATTCTTCGGTGACACCAATGGCTACGTTAGGAGGATAGGTGCCGAGGACGTCAACGACGAACCAGGAGAGGAGGATGAACCCGATCCCGGGAGGCTTGGGCTCCTCTTCGCCGTTCTGGCGCTCAAGACGATCATCTACGTGTCCATAGCAATTATTATCCTTCTGGCCATGAGAAAGATGAGAAGGTCCAGATAATAAGTTTAATCAAGTAAGAAAACCACTCAAGGACAGGGGATTCCAATCGTTAGGGGTGTACCATGAGGTCCAAAGGATTCTATCTGATCTTCGCTCTTCTTCTTCTCGTCCCCCTGATGGGCGCCGCCGCCGCGCCGACATCGTGGTCAGAGTGGAGGGGCTCCTCGATCAACACGGGGACGGCGGAGGGGGAGCTTCCCGGGGAGGGTAAGCTCAGGTGGAGCTTCAGGGCAAACGATCAGGTCCTCTCCTCCCCCAGCTTCTATGACGGTGGAATGCTCATCGGGTCAGATGACGGGTGGGTCTACTCCCTGGACCCCGATACGGGCTCCCTGAACTGGAAGTTCAAGACCGGGGGGCTGGTACAGACCACGGCCCTTATCCATGGGTCCAGGGCATATTTCGGATCTGCTGATGGAAAGATGTACTGTATCCAGCTGCCGGGAGATGACGGCGTTCCCGTAGAGGTCTGGTCCTACGACTGCGGGGCCCAGATATTCTCCTCGGCCCATTACTATCTCGATTCCATACTGTTCGGCTGTCACGACGGGAACCTCTACAGGCTTTCCCTTGACGGGGACCTCATCTGGAAGGCTCCGATCGGAAGCGATATCTGGGCCTCTCCAACGATAGATGAGGAGAACGGACTCGTCTTCATAGGTTCGATAGATGGAACCTTCAGATGTATATCGCTCGATGACGGCGCCATACAATGGACGTTCAACACCGTGGAGCTTTACTCCACCGCCCCTCTCCACAACGGCCTCCTCTATTTTGGCGGGGGTGAGGACGATATGTTCTGGGCAATGAATGCGGTTAACGGGTCGGTCGCCTGGTCCTTCGAGGTGGGGTATCCCGTATACTCGTCCCCCACCGTTTACGATGATAAGGTGTACTTCGGCTCCTTCGAGTACTGCTGGTGCCTTCCAACGGAAGACCCTGATGCAAGCGGTACGATAGAGGAGGGGGAGGTCGTCTGGTCCACGGAGACCAGGGATTTCCAGGGGGGGTCATCACCCGTTTTGAACAACGGAACCCTCTACATCGGGTCGGACGATTACAACATGTACTGCATGGATGCGACCACCGGTGTTATACTCTGGAACCACACCGTCAAGGGTTATATCTACAGCTCACCGGTCCTGCACAACGGTTCGATATATTTCGGGTCCTGCGACTGGACCGTCTACTGCATCGGGGACCGTCCCATCGGCCTATCCGTCAAGATGGTACCGGACATCGTGGAGTTCACATCCGACGACATAGTGGGCATCAACCTGACCGTCTTCGATCAGAACGAGGAGAGGGTAGCGGGATCGCTTATCCATTTCACGGTCTCGGCCGGTGAGATGACCTTCGAGGGCGAGGCCATGACCGATGAGGATGGGGCGTTCCATGCAGTTTACGTGCCGCCGGTCGTCTCTTCCAGGTCCACCATCGAGGTCACGGTCAGGGCAGGGATGGACGATATGGCCGATGGGGTCACAACGGCCTCATTGATCGTGGAGCCGGGGGCGGATACCGGCGAGGACGTCGGTTCGGCGATCGATCAGGAGGCGAAGCGGATACCCTACGTCCTGGGGGCGGGGGCCGTAATAACGTTTGACCTCCTGGTCCTGCTGCTGATCCTCCTGTTCGTCAGGTCCATGAGGTACGAGAGGGATACGCTGAAGGAGGAGATGCGATGATCAGGTCAGCTACACTGCTGCTTTCAACCCTTATCGTCCTGGTCATGGTACTGCCTCTATCCAATTCGGCAGATGACGATCTGGACCCAAGGACGCTGGAGAAGGTGTGGGAGTTCGTGAAAGATGATGACGAGGCGACCTTCTGGAAGCTAGATTGGTCCCCGGATGGGACGCTCGTAGCCGCCACCTTCTTCGATAATACCTGTTACGTTCTGAACGCATCGGACGGGTCGGTCCTGACGGTGCTGGACCTCAACCCGCAGGAGACCAGGTGCGACGGTTTCGCCCCGGATGGAACGATGCCCCTGAGGGCGTGCGCGTTCTCCCCGGACGGGAGATACCTGGCGGTGGGGGGTGATTCACTGAAAGTGGTCGTTTTCAACGTGGGGACCTGGGACCGTAAATGGACGCTCCCAGGACATGAGGGGTCCATCCTCTGCCTGGACTTCTCTCCAGATTCCAGATATCTGGCCTCCGGGTCCGGCACGGACAAGGTGATCCCCCAGAACGCGGGGGAGAACATCACCCGGGTCTGGGACATGAATACCGGGTTTCCCGTCACGGTGCTCAAGGGACACAGGGACGGCGTGCTTGGCGTTAAATGGTCCCATGAAGGGGACAGGATAGCGACCTGCTCGGACGACCGGACCGTTCGGGTCTGGTCCTTTCCTGGATCGGAGGTCCTGCTGAACATGAGCGGGCACACCTCCGGCGTTCTGGACCTGGACTGGAGCCCCGACGATTCAATCCTTATCACCGGGTCAAGGGACTACAAGATCAAGACCTGGAACTCCACAACAGGTGAGGAGAGGACCAGCTGGGGGGACCACAACTGCGTAAGGGGAGTGGACATTCATCCAAACGGCCAGATCGCGGCGATCTCGGGAGTGGATCTCACCCTCGACATCAAGGACATGGAGACCGGCTCGGACATGAAGGTGTTCAAGGACGGCGTGGAGCAGCACGCGATGGTGATGCACTCCAGGTGGTCCCCCGACGGGAGATATCTCGCCTCGGGGCTTGGTAAGACGCATACGGTCATTCTCTACCGTTTCGGGGGAGAGGTGGAGGATGATCCAGGGAGCGATACCATCTGGATCGCCACGATCATCGTGATGGTCATACTCTCCGCCACGTTCATCGCGCTCCTCTATCGGCCCGTTATCAACAGGATAAAAAGGAGGAGGAGCTAGATGAGATGGGCGCTTGTATTGACAGCACTGCTTATCGTCCCCTTCTTTCTTACTCTGGCGTCCGCAGAGGTGGAGCCGTCCGACCTATCCTCGGGAATAGGCAGGTTCGACTCCATCATCTGTGAGGACGTGGACGACGACGGCAGAATGGAAATCCTGTTCGGGTCCTACGACGGATATGTTGTCTCCGCTGAATACAGGTCCGGAGATTACCACGTGGACTGGATATCCGACCAGTTCGGCACGCGTGTTTGGGGGTTGACAACAGGGCAGTTCGATGATGATAGTGCGATCGAGATCATCGTTGGCGACGGGGACGGGATAGTCCGCTCCATAGACGGCCAGACCAAGAAGGTGGAGTGGACCTCCACAGGTCTTGTGAGGGATGCCCACGGGTTGCTGTTACACGACATGGACGGGGACGGGAAGAACGAGCTGATAGTGGGGACCGGCTTCAAGACCGATCAGGGATGGGGGACGGTGTACTTCTTCCGACAGGGGGAGAAGGAGCCCTACGACCAGCTGGACCCATTTGATTCCAGGATCCGGCATATAGAGATCGCCGACGTTGACAACGACGGAGAGGACGAGCTGATCTGCACATCCGGCTCCGCCCTCGGGGACGTCAAGGGAGAGGGCTACCTTCGCGTGTTCGACCTTGAGACGAAGGAGCTGGAGTGGAAGAGCCCCGACCTCGAGGGGTGCATGGAGGGGATGAAGATCGTGGACCTGGACGGCGACGGCGTCCTTGAGATAGTGACCTCCAACGGTTACAGATACAGGGAGGGGTGGCTGTTCATCCACCACTACGTTGGCGGCGAATACAGGCAGATATGGCGGAGCGATAACCTGGGCCCCAAGGCGTACGGGCTGGACATTGGGGACATCGATAATGATGGCACCCTGGAGATCGTTGTAGGGAACATGGGAGGGTATATCTTCGTATTCGACGGGGTCACACACCAGCTTGAGTGGCAGTCGGAGAACCTGGGTAGGGACATACTCGGAGTGGTCCTTGCGGACCCGGACAAGGATGGCCAGATCGAGATCATAGCAGGTCAGGGCGGATACAACGGGAAGGGTGATTTCACATCAGGGTATTCAACGCCTCACGTCTACGTGATCGACGGGGGGACAAAGGAGATGGAGGCGGTGCTTGGAGAGGTTGACGAGGTCATCCAGTGGCTCCAGGTCATTATCATGATAGGGGTGGCGATAGCGCTTATAGAAATTGGTATCGCGGTCAGGCTGTACATCAAAAGGAAGCGGATGTGGAAGGAGTGATGGATAGGTTCAAGGGGAGCATCATAAGGCCGTGGCGGCTTCTGTTCCAGTTCCTGGGAGTGGCCTTCCTGCTTGGACAGAGTTTTGGCCTTCCTCCTTTTGGCACCTCACCGATGCTCCGAACGCTGTTCCTCCCCAATGCGTCTTGTAGATATGTGGATACGGCCCCCACATCCTGTTTCTACTATCAGTTCCAGGACGGCATGACCAGCGGGGCGTCGACATACTACGTTGACGTTATCGTCGTCCTGCTTATCATCGTGCTGATGGTGCTGGTCCTTGGAAGGATCTGGTGCTCGTGGCTCTGCCCGTTCGGGCTGGTCCAGGAGGGTCTGGCGTATCTTCGGGAGAATCTGAACATCAGGCCATATAGATTGAAATGGGCCCATCGGGAGCTCCTGAGGCCTGTGAAGTACGTGATCCTGTTCCTCACCGTTCTGCTGTCTCTACCGATCGGGCTGTCGGGTTTGGGCCTGCTTGGATGTCAGTCCACCCTTGCGCTCCCGTTCTGTCAGGTGTGTCCCGCAAAGGGTTTCTTCACCGTGTCCGAACAGCTGTTGGGCCTGGAGCCATGGGGAACGGCGCTTCCTCTGCTTGCGATCGTATCGCTTCTTCTGTTTCTGGTATCCTCGTTCTTCGTGAAGATGGCGTTCTGCCGGATATGCCCAATGGGGGCGTTCATGGCCCTCTTCAGCCGTTTCTCGCTGATGTGGCTGGAGAAGGACGTGGACAAGTGCACCAAGTGCAGGATATGCCTGAGGGTGTGCCCGGTGGACCACGATCGTGTGTACGAGGATATGGAGAGCGTGGACGTGGCCGGATCGGACTGCACGCTCTGCGGGAGATGTGTGGAGATGTGCCCGGAGGAGGGGTGTCTTTCCCTATCCTTTGGGCCGAAGAGGTTAGCATCCTCAAAAAAGCCAGGACGATTGGGATTTTTGGGAATGTTTCATAGAAAGGAGGGAAAGTAGATGTCCAGAAGTGACCAGGAAGGGCCGCCCAGATACCTCAAGGACAGGGAGGAGTACTTCTCTGACGAGCAGAGGAAGAGGACGACTGTGGAATCGAGGAAGATGGAAAAGAGGGTGAGAGAGAACCTCAGGGCGCAGAAAGATCGGCCTGCCGTGATGAAGTACTTCGACGATATCCACACCTACGGTGGGATCCGCGTCAAGGAGCTCAAGGAGTTTCGAAAGACGGGAGGAAAGGTCGTGGGGACACTCTGCGTCATGGTCCCGTTCGAGCTGATCAACGCCGCCGGGGCGAGGGGGGTGAGGGTATCCTCCGGCTATTACGAGCCTGTCCATCCCGCAAATGAGCTGCTTGGTGACGCCGGACTTTGCCCCATGGTCAAATCAACGATAGGTGCCAAGATGGTCCATTCTGACCCACTCGCTGAGGAGATCGACCTGCTGGTATGCCCTGCCACATGTGACGGAAAGCTGAAGCTTGCGGAGATCTACGAGGATTGGGCCCCGGTGATGATGATGAACATCCCACGGGTCAAGACGGGAGATACCACCTCCAGGCTCTGGATGGGGGAGATAAAATTCCTCAAGCAGAAGCTGGAGGAGCTCACTGGCAGGAAGATCAAGAGAAAGGCGCTTTTAAATGAGATCGGCAAATGGAACGACGCCCAGGCCGCCTGGGGCAGGCTGCTCGAATACCGGAAGAGCAAAACCCCCCCAATATCCGGCCAGGATATGATGTTGATCGCCCAGGCGTCCCAGAAGGATGAGATAACCAGGTGGACAAAGAAGGTGAAGGACCTTGAAAAGGAGCTCAAGGTGATGGTCAGGAAAGGGCTCCACGCAGGGGAGACCGGGGCTGCCAGGATAATGCTGGCGGGGTCACCCATGATATATCCCAACTTCAAGATCCCATCCCTTGTGGAGGAGAGCGGGGGCCTGATAGTGAGCGACGAGCTCTGTTCGGGTCATCGGATAATGTCCGACCCCGTGATGCTGGATGAGCGCTCCATGTCCGAGATGCTGATGGCCCTTGCAGAGAGGTATTTCTTCCCATGCACGTGCCCCTGTTTTTCACCGAACGACGACCGCATCAGGAGGATGAAGGAGTCGATCCATCTGTTCGGGGTGGAGGGGGTGGTATTCCACACGCTGAGAGGATGCCACCTGAACAATCTGGAGGCCACCAAGATAGAGATGAAGCTCCGGGAGGCGGAGATACCCATGATCAAGCTGGAGAGCGAGTACGACGACGGGGACGTGGAGCAGGTCAGGACCAGGATCGAGGCGTTCGTTGAGATGATCAAGACCCGAAGGGCGTTCAGCGTGAAGAAGGAGGGCAGCAGTTGAGCGAACCCCTCAAACCCTACGATGTGGGCATTGACGTGGGTGCGATAAGCACCAAGGTCGCGGTGGTGGACAAGGAGCGTAAGCTGGTCGCACACGGCGTACGTCTTACCACCATGGAGCCGGGAAAACTTGCGAGATCGCTTCTGGATGAGGTGCTGAAGGAGGCCGGCGTGGACAACGGCCAGATCCAGTACATCGTGGCCACGGGGCAGGGGAGGCGTTCTGTTGATTTTGCCGACATGGCCAGGACCGAGATCACCGCGTTCTCAAAAGGGGCCTATTACCTCCATCCAGAGTCGGTGATCCTGATCGATATTGGCGGGCAGGGGATCCGTGCCATGAGGAGGGGTGAGATGGGGATCATAGAGGATTTCAGGACCAATGACAAGTGCTCCTCCGGCACCGGATCATTTCTGGATGCGATGGCGACCGCACTGGAGGTGGACATAAAGGACGCGGGCTCCCTTGCGGTGAGCTCCTGCGGGGGGGAGGAGGTCTGCGCCACATGTACGGTCTTTGCGGAGTCCGAGGTGGTCTCAATGATCGCCAAGGGAAAGAAGAAGGAGGATATCCTCGCCGGGCTGGACAAGATGGTCGCCAGGAAGGTGAACGGCCTCGTCAATTCCATGAGGTCCAAGGGCCCCGTGTTCATTGGGGGTGGGGTTGGTGAGAACATAGGGGTTGTCGAGGAGCTGAAGTCAGTGGCGAACCGTGAGGTGTTCGTCCCCGAACATCCCCAGCTCATAGGGGCGATGGGGGCGGCGTTCATGGCTCCCAGGGAGCACGAGGGTGAAAAGGAGGTCAGGAGGGAGGAGGTTGTCGTGAAGAAGAGGTCTTTCTTCGACCTGTTCAGGAAGGTGAAGAGATGATCACCGCGGGCGTTGACCTCGGATCGACCTATGTGAAGGCGTCGATCATACAGGATGGAAAGAGGGTGGGCTACGGCGTGTCGCCCACGGGGCACAATCACGATCAAACCTCCAGGAAGGTGCTTGACCAGGCCCTGGAGATGGCCGGGCTGAAGTTCGAGCAGATAGACCATATCATATCTACAGGCTACGGGCGGAGGGTGACCTCCCTGGCCCAGGAGAGCATCAGCGAGATCTCCGCAAATGCCAGAGGGGTCCAGTGGCTTGGGTCCGAGATAGGGGTGCGGACGATCATCGATATCGGTGGGCAGGATACCAAGGTCATCGCAATGGATGACAACCTGCAGATGATCAACTTCGCCATGAACGACAAGTGCGCTGCGGGTACGGGGAGGTTCCTGGAGGTACTTGCAAAGGTGCTGAAGGTCCCACTGGACCAGATGGGAGAGCTATCTCTCAGATCGAAGAACCCGGTGGACATCACCACGACGTGTCTGGTGTTCGCCAAGTCCGAGGTTGCAAACCTGATATTCCAGGGGAACTCCAAGGAGGATATAATCGCGGGCATCCATCGCGCCGTTGCCAGAAGGCTTGTGGCGATGGCCAAGAAGGTGGGGGTGCAGAATGTCGTGTTCTTCGACGGGGGGCCGGCGAGGAACATTGGGATGGTCAGGGCCATGGAGAAGGAGCTTGGAATGGAGATGTACGTCCCCGACATGCCCCAGATCGTCACAGCAACGGGTGCGGCTATACTAGCAGCGGAGAAGCTTGAGGGAAGGTCGTTGTAGCCTAAGTTTGCAATGTTTTTCTTTCTATACTTTGTTGGAACGATCTGAGATTGACCCTACCATTCACATCGATCTGGATCTAATTCTCAAGATACTTTGGTGTAATTATTTATTCGAGAGAAGCAATAATATTTTGATCACTGAAAATAAAGATATGAAGATCCCATGAATATATTTGTTCAACGTATGTATCAGAACCTTTTAGTAGCATACATTATAATTATTCAGGTGAAGGAGATAATATTGCCTGATCGTAAATTTTATCAACATGGCGTTTCTCATTCTAAGAAGAGACAGTGTATTACTTTTGGAATATCTCTGTTACTACTTGCCCTGGGTGTTGTCTCATCAACTTTGATCAGCGGTCTGGGTGCTACTTCGCGTTCGTATGATTATGCATTTTTATGGCCAAGTTCCAATTATCAACCCGGTGAAAATATCACATTAACAATTGAATTCAATTGTGAACACTTCGAGGAAGATGTGTTGATCAACATCTCCGATTTTGAAGGTATGATGGTAGCATCTCTTGATCCGATGGCAGGGTCCATCACCAATTCAGAAAAGTGGCATTATTACTATAAATGGAATCAGACGGATCTGAAAGGCGATCTGGTTGGGATGGGAAGATATCACCTAGATGTGATTACTTCATACCCTTTGAATTTGTGTTGTACTGGATTCAACATCTTCGATGGCAATATAACCGATATTTTCACCGTCAAGATAAACAAAGAAATTTACGAGGTCGGGGAAGATATAACATTTAATGTCACCCACAAATGGAATGTCTCCATCTGCGCGATGATGGACTATAATGTATTCGATCAATGGAATAAACCCTATTATTCCTTCGGCTCAATTGGTGCATTTACGGATTTTGCATCAGGATATCAGCTAAGATTGATCACAAAAGAAATCTCACCGGATACGGGAGAACTTCAATATATATTACCTCCGGGCACCTATGTTTTAAGGTTTAATTACAGCGGGTATTGGCCTGGATTGATTTATGGCCATTATTACTGTAATGTTACGTTCAGGGTAAATGGAACGTCTATTTCCAATGGGTCTGAAGAGGGTAATGATCCTCTTGAAGAGGACGATGGAAATTCAACAGATAACTCAACTCAGAGCGATCAGGATAACAATGAAACGCTGGATGAGGTTCCAGATACGAATGAGAACAACACGACCATTGATGAGAACTCATCAACTATTAACGACGAAAGCTCAACTAACGACACCGTTAACCTGAATAGAACAAGAGATGGTCAACCAAGCTCAGAAGGGCTGGACCAACAGGATGAAGGAACGAATTCCTCTATTGAACAGAACTCTCTAATTGGCATTGACCCAGTCCGGATCGAGGATGAAAATAATTCATATTCACTTGAACCCTCACCATCTGAACCTGTAGAGATCGAGGATGAGATCGATCGTTCGACCCTTGATAATGGGTGGGCAAATATGCCTCAAGAGTATGGAAATGATGGACCACTGTTCCTATCTTCGTTATTTATGTTTTCATCGACATTGATATTATTTACATTAGTGGGTATCATCCTGTTTTCATCAAAAAGTAGAATCGTCAAATTTTCGAAATGATCTCCACTTTACGCAAATACCAGCACTGTTAATAATGGATCATCCAGTACTTACCTACTGGTATGTTCTTCTTTCTGAACCGTGAATAGGGAGAGGTAGTATGCCTCTTGCCGAGATTTGATCAGATAGGCGCATATGGGTTCTTTTTATTGACATGTGATCTCATTTTGAAATTGGTATTACTATTCTCGCAGTGGAGAACCTGGAAGGCGGATCATAATGCGCTAAACTACTGTGTTTTATCTATGCAAAATAAGGCGGTTTTATACCGAGATGAAAAGTTATAAATACCAGTCGGATATATTACTGACTGACAGTCAGTCAGATATGGATGTGAACGATATATGTTCCTGGTACGAGTAGCAAAGGACCCCGAGATTAGACGAGGGGAGATCCTCAACGCAGCCATAGAGCTGTTCGAGGAGAAAGGGTACGACGCTACTGCCGTGAGCGACATCGTAAAGAAAGTGGGGGTCGCCCAGGGAACCTTCTACTATCATTTCAAGTCAAAAGAGGAGGTCCTCGATGCCTTTCTGGACGATATCATCGAGGAGATCGAAGTAAAGTTAACTGCCGTATGCGACATGGAACTGGATGCGATCGGCAAGGTACTTTACTACTTCCGTGTGTTCAACACGGCGGGGATCGGCAGGGAGAGGATGATGGTCTACCTTCACGAGGAGCGGAACGCCCTTCTGCACATGAAGCTGGAGAAGAAGATCTACCCGAAGGTCCTGCCATCTTTCAAGAAGATCTTAGAACAAGGGATCTCCGAGGGAGTTTTCGATACCGAGTACCCCTACGAGGCAGCTGTCGCAATATTCGGGGCCTCGAACGCCATATCCGAGGGAAAGCACGATCACGCCATAACCGAGGTCACTGAGGATAGAAGGCTCCTCACGACAACGGATGTAATGGAGAGGATACTTGGTGCCGAGAAAGGGATATTCATAAAATATTACAAGGATAAAATGGAGGAACAGAGATGAATGCAGGAGCCAGCGATCTATTGATCGGTATCAAGAACATGAGCAAGTCGTACCAGATGGGAGAGGTGGTCGTTCACGCGCTGAAAGATGTGACCCTGACCGTAGAACCCGATCAGGTAACGGTCATCCTCGGCCCAAGCGGGTGTGGAAAAACCACGCTATTGAACCAGATAGGAGGGATCGACAGTCCCACAACGGGAACGATAATGGTCAACGGGAGCGAGATACAGGGCCTGAGCCAGTCGAAATTGACCAGATACCGTCAGGAGAACATTGGCTTCGTCTTCCAGTTCTTCAACCTTATACCCAACCTGACGGCAAGGGAGAACATCGAGTTCGTCCTGGAATACGTGATGAACATGTCCGGAAAAGCGGTGCACAAGAAGGCGGAAGAGCTCCTCGCCAACGTCGGCCTCGCGGGTAGAGAGGACCACTATCCCTACCAGCTCTCGGGCGGAGAACAGCAGAGGGTCTCCATCGCAAGGGCGCTCTCCAAGGACCCCAGGATCCTCCTGGCGGATGAGCCCACAGGAGAGCTGGATTACGTAACCGGCAAGATGATCCTCGAGCTCCTCACCTCATTTGCAGAGGGGGGAAGGGCGGTCCTCATCGTCACCCACAACAAGGAGCTGGCGAAGATAGCCCACAAAGTATTCTACCTGAGGGATGGAAAAGTGGTCAAGGAGACAAAGAACCCCAACCCGATCAAGGTGTCACAACTGGAGTGGTGAAGATGAGAAAGACCTTCCTGAAAAAGGGAGTTAGGGAGCTGTGGGCTCACAAGGTGCAGTACCTTCTCCTGATCCTTGTCATCGGCCTGGGAGTGGGCATGTTCGCCTCCTTCAATAATTTCTCAAATATTCGATGGGAGAGCATGGAGGGGTCCTACAATAAAAGCGAGTTCATGGATACCCAGGTTGAACTCCAGTATGATGAATATATCAACTTGACCATACTGGACGCTGTCCTGGAAGACGATATCATTTCCCCGATGATCGAGAGCTACGAGTATCGTCTTGTATATGAGATATTCATCAATCACACGGTGGGTGGAGAGATCAAGACCACAAAGGGTCAGGTAAGAGGATATGAGTGGTTTGATGATGCGGGCAACTACAGGGACCAGGAAGTGAACAGGCCCCTGTTCTATGTTGATGATCCCGACCATATCACCGATCCAGGCGCGAGAGAATGCTACTCGGAGAGGAAGTTCTCCCAGGCCTACGACCTTGGAAGTAGTGATGGGATCACGATCCTCAGGGATGGAAATAAAATGGATATGAAGATCATGGAGCAGGTCGCTGTCCCTGAATTCATGTATGTGGTTCTTGAAGGTAACCTATATCCCATGGAGAAGTCCTTTGGCATTCTGGTCCTCCCCATCCAGACGGCGGTGGAGCTGTTCCATGGTTCGAACGGAAGTGAAATTATTACCAACGATCTCGTTTTCCACCTGAGCGATCCAGATAATGTGGAGGGGTTCAACAGTAGGATCACTGAGATCTTCTCGGAAAAGGGCATCATCGTAAGGACTACGGAAAAAGAGGAGAATGTTCCTCGCTATCTCTTGTACACGGACCATGAGAACGATAAGGCGACCATGGCCATGTATCCGATCATTATCTTCTCGGTCTCGGGTTTTGGACTTGTTATGGCCCTTCGCAGAATGATAAGGAACCACAGACCACAGATCGGTATCTTCAAGGCGTTGGGAGTCCCTAACAGGTCCGTACTTGTATACTTCGGCGTAATTGGGGTTGTCATTGGTCTGCTCGGAACCGGTGCCGGGGTCCTGTTCAGTCTCCCTTTGAACTACTCCTTTAAATACATGGTTGAGGTATTTCTTGATTTCCCGGTGACGGACACGAGTTCCTCACCCGAGTTCATAGTGATAGGAGGGCTGATATCGCTTATATTATGCCTCTCTTGCACATTGATCCCAGCGATGGTTGCTATGAGGATCAAACCGATAGATGCGATTCAGAAGAGGGAGGGGATCTCAAAGAAGAAAGTGGGCAGACTGGGAGTTTACATGAAAGGTATCAAATGGATGCCAGTCTCCCTCAAGCTCTCGATCAGAAACTTCCTCAGAAAACCTGGAAGAAGCGTTTCAACAATACTCGGAGTGGCAATGTCACTAGCCCTGTTCCTCGCGTTCATGATGGCCATGGATTCCATGTTTGCTCTGTTTGACAGGGAGTCTGAGGGGAACAACTGGGATTACGAGGTGATGATGCAGGGGTTCTCACCCGAGAACATGACCGCGGACTGGTCTGTGAGGTTCGAAGAGATAGAATCGATCAATTATGGCATTGTCATTCCCATTGAACTCGATGATGGTCAAAACCCGGAAATGGGCCTGTTATATGCCCTGAAGGATACAGAAAAGGCTTTCAATTTCAATATGGAAAAAGGAAGCTTTAAGCAAGGTGAGATATTGATATCCAACTATCAGGCCGATGAAATGGGCCTGGACGTGGGAGACCAGATGGAATTCGTGATCCCCACGATAAATGAGACCGGTGGGTACCAGAGATCCACCGTGGAGCTTACGATCTCCGGAATTCAGGACAATCACATTGGCAGTATCTTCTACACTGACCTGGAGACACTTCAGGGCCTTTCAAACATGAATGAGACCATCAACATTGTCTACCTGGATATGTCGGAGGATGGTAAGATCATATCCGTGGAGAACGGCCTTATCATGACCTCTGGTGTCTCCTCTGTACGCCATATGGATGATATGACAAACATGATGGAGGAATATTCCAATATATTTCTGACGATGGTCTACATCATGGCGTTCGTCAGCTCCCTGCTTGCAGGTGCGATCATCTATACGATGTTCAAGATATCGGCCCAGGAAAGGGAGAGGGATTATGCCACAATGAAGACCCTTGGAACCTCCATGGGGAAGATCGCAAAACTGCTCTCTTTCGAGGCAACTTACATCACACTGTGGGGGATCGGGCTCGGTGTCTTAGGCGGATATGGCCTGGCAAATCTGATGTTTGCAAATGCGGACGAATTCGCGGAATTCAATATCAAGATCATATTCTCATGGAGTGGCTTCTTCATTGGATGTGCGATAATCCTGGTTGTTGTTTTCGTGGTATCCCTGTTGACCATCAGGTACATCAGCAAGATCAACATCGCCAACGTGATCCGCGAGAGAAGCACGGGATGATCATCTATCCCGATCCCCATACCTGATCTTTGCAGCCCGGTATGATCTCGTGTCGAGGTCAACGTCCCCGAACACCAGATATATGGTTATCAGCTCGATTATGCCGATCATAAAAGAGATGATAACGACGGCCAGTGGGATAGTGATGTCGATAAAAAAGGATAGAAGAAATGTGAAATAGATCAGCACCACAGACAGGCGCATCATGTTGGTGTGGACCACAGTGAGCTTTTTGAACC
>JAGLEG010000044.1 GCA_023145185.1 Thermoplasmata archaeon | reverse complement strand
CCATGGTGCACGGCCGCTCCTCCTTCCTTGTCATCAGATTGTCCCCGTTCGAGGCCGAAGGGACCACATTGGTCTATCCGGATTCCATCGAGATCACGCTCTCACTCCAATACTCACCTGCATTTGGGCGCGTTTCCGCTCCAACCGACATGGTGCAGCCCGCCGATATCGAACCCGATTGGGAGCCTTCCCCACAGCTGTGGGACGTTGGAGAATATACCGCACCGGCCCCTCTATCGGCCGGAGCATCCTATTACAACACCATACCGCCAACGGAGTGCGTGATCATCGTGGGCTCCTCGGGGTACAACTCATCCGTGCAGCCCCTTGCTCAGTGGAAGACAATGAAGGGCATATATACGAGGGTGGTGGAGACCACGTGGATCACCTCCAGATACTCGGGCGTGGATACGGCCGAGGATATCAGGCTCTACCTGCAGGACCTGTACAACAACGAGGAGCTGAAATGGGTCATCCTGGGAGGCGACCACGGCGACGTGCCGTCAAGGCTTGTATATGTCCCCGACGAACACCAGGATATAGCAGGATCGGATGGCGTCAATGCATCATCGGATGCTTACTATGCGGACCTTGCTGGATCGGGGCACTCCCCTTACGACTGGGACGGGAACAATGACGGGTGGTTCGGAGAGATTACTGTGGATGGGATCGACCTCACGGCCGAGGTCTATGTGGGGAGGCTCTCGGCCACCTCCACAACCCAGATGGGCACCCTGGTGGACAATATTCTCAATTACGAGAGGGACCCGCCCACGGGGGGATGGTTCAACCGTTCCGTCCTGGCAGGCGCATACTCCAATTACGATACAACCGCAGTAGTTTGGAATGATCGGAATGATACCACAGATGAGGCGAATCTGAGCGAGGCGATAAGGCTCGACTTCATGGACAACGGGACCAAGATCAACTACACCCTGTACGAACAGGCGGGAATATGGCCCTCTCAACAGCCCTGCAACGCCTCCCTCACCACAAGCAACCTCATATCTGCAATAGATAACGGTACATCGATGGTGAACCTCGCCGGACACGGCAGTTACATGAGTATCCACCGCCAGATATGGAATTCGGATGCCAACGGCAACGGGCTGTGCGACTCTGGCGAGTACTCCTCCCCATCTTACTATACCACCTCCGCCTCCCACGGAAACGGTGGAATGAAACCGCTCTTCTACAACGATGCGTGCAACAACGGGGAGTTCGACAGGCAGACCAACTGCCTCACTGAGGACATACTCCGGGATGTGGGCATCGGGGCGATCGGTTCATCCAGGGTAAGCTGGTATGCAGTCCACTGGAACAAGGGGACGGACGGGGGACCCGCCAACCAGGGACACGATTACAGGTTCTGGGAGCAGATGCTCGACGAGGGACACTACCACCCCGGTAAGGCGCTGTACAAGTCCAAATCGGACTATATAAGTGATCGATCGCTTTCAAATGGTACATGGAAGAACCTCCTCCAGTACAACCTCATGGGAGACCCGGAGGTCCCGATATGGAATCAGGTGCCGGGAAACCTGAACGTATCCTATCCCACCCCTCTTGCGTCTCCGGGAAGCCCCACCTTCACGGTCAAGGATGGCTCGGGGAACCCCGTTTCCGGCGCGAGGGTCTGCATGATGAACGGGTCCAACTTCTTCGGCGTGGCCACGACCGACGGGAACGGCCAGTGCCAGATCACCCTTCCCTCCGTTCTACAGTACATGAACCTCACGGTGACCATGTACAACTTCCTCCCATACGAGGAGGAGGTGATGGTCGGTGTGGACGTTATTAGACCGGAGATACTATCGGTCCTCGTAGGCGGGAA
This sequence comes from Thermoplasmata archaeon, assembly GCA_023145185.1. GTDB lineage: Archaea > Thermoplasmatota > Penumbrarchaeia > Penumbrarchaeales > Penumbrarchaeaceae > JAGLEG01. The sequence goes on along the minus strand of JAGLEG010000044.1, from coordinate 913 downwards.
CCTATCCACGGGAGACGTTTTCGGCATATCCGCCGTCGCAAGTGACAACGTCGGCGTTTCGGGAGCATACCTGGAGTACAACTGGAGCTCCTCTTCACCCTCCTCCTCGTACAACACCACCATGGCGGAGATCGGGTCAGACACCTTCTATTTCACCTCATCCCACCCACTCGACTCCCTGGACCCGATATGGTACAGGGTCCACATCCACGATGCGGCGGGGAACTGGAACCAGACCTCCTGGGCGCAAACGGCCATCGTCGATAACGACACGGTAATATTCGGACAGGATGGCTCACAGCTGGAGGCTACAACGGGCGACCCCTACACGTTCCAGGTGAACATCTCGGATAACATTGGAGTGAGCGGGGGTGCCGTCGAATACTGGTATGGAACGGGAGCCTCCTTCAATATCTCGCTGGCCGGGGGGCCGACCTCATTCACGGCCGGCATCATCATCCCCTGGAACTCCACCGATATGCTCCACTACATCTTCCGCTCCTGCGACGGTGCGGGAAATTGGAACAGCTCGACACAGGGAAATGTGGACGTAACAGATGACGACCGGCCCTCCCTCGACCTGGACCGGACGCCGTCCGCCGGGACCACAGGGGACCCTTTCTCATTCAACGTGACAGCATCGGATAACATCGCCGTGGGCTCCATAAGGATAGAGTACTGGTTTGGGGGCGCCCCCCATGAGAACAGGACCTCTGTGGGGGCTGGGCAATTCATCTACACCATGGACCTTCCCGACGATTCGGTGGAGCCGCTTCACTATCTCCTGCACATAGTGGACTCCTCGGGGAACGACATCTCAACGGTCCAAAAGGATGTGATGATCGTGGATGACGACCTGCCCGAGTTCATGGAAGATCACGCCGGGCCCGATCCCACGACGGGGGACCCGTTC
>JAGLEG010000439.1 GCA_023145185.1 Thermoplasmata archaeon | reverse complement strand
GTATTGTTCGCCCTGGCGAATCTGGCGCTTATATTCATGCGCAAGAGCAACTTCAAGAACTACAGGCCCAAGTACAGGGCTCCATTCTACCCCTGGATCCAGATCTTTGCCATCGGTGTTTATATATTCCTGATAATTGAAATGGGGCTTGTTCCAATATTGATAGTTCTCGCCTTTTCACTATTAGGATTATTGTGGTACTTCATCTATGCTAGAGGCAAGATCAAGAGAGAGTATGCGTGGCTTCACGTCGTCAAGGATTTCCTGGGGATCAAACAGAAGGGAAGGATGCTGGACGAGGAGCTGAGGGGGATAATGATCGATCGGGACGACACCACCGTGGCCCGGCTGGAGAGGAAGATCTGCGAGGGCGAGGTCCTGGATATAAAGAACTTCCTGGCCCCTGATAAATTCACGCGAAAGATAGCCTATCCCATCGCAAAACGACTGAAGATGAAACCCGATGACGTCTACCGGGAGCTGTTCCGTCCCGAGGAGGAGTCATACCTGATCACCCGCCCCTCGTTCGCCGTCATCTCCTACCACGTGAAGAGGCGTGACACCTTCGAGATCGTGATGGTCAGGACAAAGAGGGGGGCGATGTTCTCGGAGGATAGCCCTCCCGTGCACGCAGCATTCGTTATAGTTTCATCACTGGAGGAGAAGAGCTTTTTCATGAACACCCTGATGTGGCTTGTCAGGGCAGGGGATCGGCCAGGGTTTGCACAGGAGTGGAAGGATGCAAAGGGCCAGGATGAGCTGAAAGAGGTCATCTTAAGGTCGCTGATAAAAGAGCAGAAGTGACCCAAAGAGATCACTATGGCTCAAGAGCATCCTCATCCACGTTCTGGAACAGCTCCTCCATGTACTTCTTCTGGAGCTTCCTGAACAGGATCGGGAACAGGATACATGAGATGACACCGTAAAGGATCAGGACCGAGGATAGATGTTCATCCAGTAAACCCGCCTCCTCGCCCAACCTGACACCCGCAACGATCACGGAGAGATTGGCTCCAAGGAGCATGGAGCCGGATACATCGCTCCAGGTGTGTTTGAAGTATCTGGCCAGCATCAAGGGTATTACCTTGGAGAACACGGTGATGAGCGTGAAGGTCAGGATCAGGAACAGGGAATAGGGGTGAACGATCTCCATGATGTTCACCTCCAGCCCCTGTGTTATGAAGAAGATGGGGATCAGAAATCCGAATCCTATGGGCATCAGCTTCTTTATGATGACCTCCCTCTCCTTGAATATCGCAGAGAAGAGGATCCCGCACAGGAAAGCGCCCAGGATCGCCTCCAGGCCTATGAACGTCGCCAGGCCGTAGAATATCAGCATGATCGCCAGGGCGGCCCGAACGCCCATCTCCGAATCATCGGTTGGGTTGAATATCTTGGACATGAACCTGGGCTTGTGCCATATCAGGCTGTCCATTATCCAGAAGGCCGCCAGGAAGAAGATGGGGATGATGATCATGTAGATCAGGGCGACCCAACCTGCGATGGAGGCCGCAACCAGTGAGATAAGGATTATGGCCACGACATCGGCTATCTGTGCAAGGAGCATGATGCGGAAACCGAAGCGCGTGTTCCGCAGCCCCATCTCTTTGAGGACCGGGATCACGACAGCGACTGAGACCCCGCCGAGGATCAGGCCGACGATCATGGGCAGCCCCATGATGAAGACGGCCAGGAGGGAGATGAGGAACGAGGAGATTATCACAAGCCCCGTCCCGATCTTCTCGCTTCTTCTGAGGGTCTTGAGGTCCCCGAAATCGTTCTCAAGACCGATCATGAACATCAGCATGATGAACCCGAGGGTGGAGAGTACGTCCACGGTGTGGTCGCTCAGGTCTATGTTGACGTCCGCAAAGGAGAGGAGCTTGATGGCGATCCCCACGATCACACCGAAGAGGATCTCCCCTACAACGATGGGAAGCTTCAGCTTCTTGGCGAAGAACGGGGCGATGAATGCGAGGAGGGCGACTATGCCCAGCAGTATCAAGGTGTTCAGGGGGCCACCCCCCTCAGGGCACCATGAGAATGGATCCATTCCATAGGTGTACCAACCTCCTCACCTGTGAATACTGAAGCTCCCTCAGGTTCTTTCTGATAATGATCAGGTCGTAGTGGTTCTCCTTCGCCTCCTTGATCAGCTCGACGGTGGGATTTCCCTCTATCCTTTTTGTGTCCACGGTGACCTTGTAGACCCCGGCAAAATGTTTCATGTAAACCGCTTTCTTCCTGTTTGGTGTGGTGTACATCGCCGTTATGCTGGAACCCATCGCCCTGCTCAGTTGTATGGCATAGGGTATCTCCAGGGTCGTGTGCTTGTGCAGGTAGACGAGGACCTTTCTGTAGGGTTTATATGACCTGCTGACCAGCACGGGCATGGGCGACCGCTGTATCAATCTGTCCAGGTTGTTCGAGAAGAAAGGAGAATAGAAGGTCCTCCCCTTCGGTCCAGGGACAACAAGCATGTCGATATGGTGCGACTCCTCCCGAAGGTGTTCATGGAGTATCTCCTCCAGGATCAATTTCTTTCTTTTCCTCTGTATGATGTTCTGTTTTGGGCGACCCTCCAGAAAGTTGACCATCTCACCTTTCTCCCCGGATGCGATCACGCTTGTGGGGATCTTCGTGGAGATGAACCCCAGAGCAGCCGTATGTAGCTCTTCCCTCCCCGGCTGTACGATGAAAGCGATCTCAGAGCCCAGCCTGAGCGCCAGAAGCTCTGCCTCCTTGATAGCCTCCAGGGAGCGGTCCTTGAAGAGCGGGAAGAGCAGATGTCCGCCCAGGTCTCCCTTTCCGCTTATGGAGAATATCTTCCAGACCTCCCTGGCCTTCTTGCCGATGGTATCTATGGCGATCAGATCGCCGGATCGTATGATCGTCCCGGGGTCTCCCGGAAGCAGTTCCTCCCCTCTAAGGATCGCTCCGATCATGGACCCGGAGGGAAGGTCGAGCTCCCTTATCGACTTCCCTATCGCGGGAGACCGCTCACCCACGAATACCTGGATGGCGTGGTTCATGTCGGGGAACAACATGGTCCTGATCAGCCCCTCCTCGTGGCCCATGGGATGAAGGAAGACCTCGGTCCCGATACCTATGAACCTGTACATGTTCGACGCCTGGTTCACCCTGGCTATGATCCTCTTGACGCCGATATCCTTCAGGATCATCGCACACTGGAGGTTCTCCATGTCCTTGTTCATCAGGACGACGCCAACGTCGCACGTGTTCGCCCCGGCCCTCTCGAGGTCGTCCCTGCTGCTCCCGTCCCCGTGGAATACCTGGGACCTGACCCCGGAGTCGTCCAACTTGTTCCTGAGCTCGATTACCCTGGATGGATCTCCTTCAAGGATGTTGAACGGCTCTCCAAGCTCCGATGCAAGCTTCTCCCCGACCGAGCCGCCTCCGACGATCAATATCTCCATCCGTTCTTCAACCTCCCTTCAGGCATGTGATATATCGTGATAATCGGAGGATAGTTTGAGATGTTCCCTGATCTCGGGAATGTTCTCTATCATCTCCGCCACTTCTTTCGCATCCATCTTGCCGTAGTGTGACCACCACCAGATGTCATCCCCGATCTGGAAGAGGAACACCGTCATGGGGATGCCGTTGTACTCCTTCTTTCCGTTAAAATGATATGTCCAGTACAGATCCTCTTTATCATTGGTTGCATCGATGGAATACAATCCAAGCTCAGGATACGCATCTCCCTCTCGACCTCCCTCCTCGTGGCCGCTTGATATGTTCATAGCGGACATCTCCTCCCATTGCTCAGCACAAGGTACACAACCAGGCCCCCAGAAGAACAGGATGACCACGGAGGCCTCCTCTTTAAAAGCATTTTTAACGGTAGGCTTGTGTTTTACGGCCTGCCCCTCCTTATCATGTCCCTCAGGATATACGTCCCAGAACTCGGAAAAACCGTCGATCCTGGGGTCCAGGCCCAGGCATCCCAGGCATTTGACGGACGCCAGTTTCTCCACCTCCTCGTAACCCTCATCAAGATAACCCCAGACGAGAGCACCTGTCCCCGCAGCCAGCATAATGACCATGATGGCGAGCGTTGCTATCGCGGAAAGGGGCTTCCCACCGAACTTGGGTATGGGGTCTTTTTTACCGATCATCTCCGAAACACCCCCTTGATGTCATCGTTGATCAGGGTGAACTTCTGAGCGTCGGTGGGGCAGACATCAACGCACCTCCCGCACCGTATACACTCGACGTCCCTCTTGTTCTCCTTTGGATTGATGCCCATGGGGCACTCCCTGATGCAGATCTGGCAGTTTATGCAGCTTGCTTTATCGAATTTGATATCGGTCAGGGCGAATTTATTTGTGGGCCCATACATCGCACCGATGGGGCAGAGGTACCTGCACCAGCCCCTGTCGATGCTCACTGACAGCGCCAGTACGCCCACAGTGAAGACCGCCTTGTACCAGAAGAACTGGTTTCCAGACCATCCCATCGGGTCCAGGAACAGCTCCGGTATCGTCGCGGTTATTGCCCCTACGGGGTCGATATCGGTGAATGCCAGCGTGTCAAAAAACCACGTTGTGATCGGCACGGATATCAACACGCCCACCTTGATGAGGCGCGAATACCTGTCCACCGGACCGGCGATCTTGATCTTTTTACCTGACCGGTCCAGGAACTTGTTGATGAACCCCAGGGTGCCGACCATAAGGGCCATCAGGCCCAGGAGTCCCATGAACTCCACGCTTTTAAAGGGAAGGTCCCCGTCGAACATTGGGTCCAGAAGGTAATGCGCCCCCCAGAAAGCCGCGCCGATGAGGACGGCAACGATGGGTCCTATGAAACCCTTGAACCTTTTAACCAATACAAATCCAAAGAGGGCCATTCCAAAAGCTCCAAGGGCCCCGACATATCCCACCCACAGATACGATGATTTCTCGAATTCAGCCTGGGCAAGGAGGTAGGGGACAATACCACCGAACATCAGCATAATAAATGAGGCTCCCCCGAGGATCATTATAGTTCGAAGCCTCCTTTTGGCCTTGTTGAAGAAGGAGAAGACGTCCTGAAGCGCTCCCATGGGACAGGCCCACCCACAGAAGGACCTACCCACGAGAGCTCCAATGACGACGAACAGGCCTATCATGTAGAGTATCATCATCGCGCCCGAGTTCGTCCCGGCGACGATCTCCAGGGTCCCGTGTTCGATCACCCATATCGGGCATCCAGCGCACGCTGCGGGGCTTGCAGGACAGAAGAAGAACGGGTATACGAACCCCGTCATCGCTATCCCGAATATCCCCAGTATCGCCAGTATGAAAAATATAGATTGGCTCACGACCCGCAGGTGGTATGGCCTCAACGGCATCTTATCATCTGTCATGTTCTCGAACCCGTACCATATACTGTATTCAATAACCTTTCCTTGGTCGGATCGATGATCCGGGGAAAAGCTCGGCTGTCGACCCAAAATATAAATCATAAACCTTGATATGGGAGCGCAGTGAGGCATGAACATGAAGGTCACAGTCTTGATCCCAACCCTCAACGAGGGGGAGTCCATAGGGGAGACCCTGGACCAGATCCCCAGATCTGAAGATATGGAGATCGCGATCATCGATGGTCTATCGACGGACCAGACGAGAGAGATCGCAGCATCAAGGGGTGCCAGGGTAATTGAGGAGAAGAGGAGGGGATACGGCAGGGCCTACAAGACCGGTTTTAAAGAGGCCATGGGCGGTATCATCGTAACGATGGATGGCGACACCACCTATCCTGCCGAGATGGTGACTGAATTGGTTGCGAGACTGGAGAAGGAGAATGTGGATTTTCTCTCCTGCGACAGGATCAAGAAAGCGGAGAAGGGGGCGTTCTCCTCCACCCACGCCCTGGGAAACTGGGTTCTGAAGGTAACCATGAACATCCTGTTTGGGATGAGGTTGAACGATTCCCAGACGGGGATGTGGGTATTTCGGAAGGAGGTGCTGGAACACCTCACCATCACCTCGGATGGCATGCCCATGTCCGAGGAGATAAAGATAGAGGCCTTCAGGAACCCCAAGGTGAAGGCAAAGGAGATATCCGTTCCCTACAGGGTCAGAATTGGGGAAAAGGCCCTCAACACATGGAAGGACGGGTTCAAGAACCTCTTATTCCTCTACAAGAAGCGTTTCACTCCAGGGAGATTGGGACCCGGTGAGCGTTTCTGACCGGCTCCTTCCCAACATTGACAGGATCATATCATATTTGATCCATCCTAACTTTTACATATTATTACAGACAAGTCCCAAAGTGAGGCTTCTCCCAACATTGACCGGCTCATATCCTATTTGATCTGTCAATGTTGGGATGCAGGAAAGCGAATATTGACCGCAACATCCGTAGAGGCTGTTGGGAAGGTGCGCCTCAAATAACAATAATGGCCATTATACTAACCATGGTTATTGTACCCAAACCATTACAACGGACTCCTGATCAAACCAATATACGACACATGGAACCTAACTTTGACACTTATCTGCACTCATATGTCAAAGTTAGGTCTCTCCCAACTTCGACAGGCTAAGATCATATTCTATCTGTCAAAGTTGGGATGGAACACAAAAGCCTAACCCGAGAGTATTATCAGATCGATTATAATGATCAACTGACATAATTAGAGGCACGTATAAATAATATAACTCCACTATATTAATTCATTATGACAATAAAGTATAATATCTCTGGTCCAGACACACCATTGAAGGACCGGGAATTCGGCTATCCGGTCAGGCACCGCTCGAAGGTCCCCTTCTCTCCCGAGATAGACATCTCCCCGGAAGTGGCGAGGTGGAACATTGAAATATTCAGATTGGACTCCGAGCTCAACAGGTTCATACTCACAGCCGATGACTATCATGATCTGATCTCGGAGGCCTTTGCATCCAACATCCACCAATCGACCAGGATGGAGGGGAACCCCCTCACCTTACGCGAGGTGAGGAGGCTGACAAGGGGAACATTTCGCTCTGGATTCCCCCGGGAGAGATTCGATTTCCCATCACAGGAGATCATCAATCACATTGGGATGTACATCCTGAACCTGGAAGATCGGCAATGGGATGAAGAATTCGTTGGATCGATCCACAAGACCCTGATGTCGGGAGATGATGCCTCCAGGCCGGGCATGTTCAGGGATAAGAGAAGCTCCGTATATTCTGATGAAGGGGAAGAGCTTTTCATTCCCTGTCCTCCCGAACATATTGAAAAAGAGGTCGCCTCGCTGATGAATTGGTGCCGATCGAAAAGCAAAAGCCACTATCCTGTCATCTCCGGGTCCATACTTTTCCATGAGTTCGAATCAATCCATCCGTTCATGGACGGTAACGGCAGAACAGGCAGGACCCTGTTCCACCTCTACCTGCAGGCAAATGGGCTCCCCAATTCAAAACTGTGCTTCATCGAACAGGAGACGGTGTCCGACCTTGAGAGGTATTACGAGCTCCTGGGAAGGGCGGATTTTTACCAGGATTACCAGGACCTGATCACACATTTCACAAAAGCTGTAAGGACGAGCTATGAAAAAGCAGTGGAAAGGTTCAAGGAAAAGGATCTGCTGAGCTCGGACCTTGATGAGATGTCAAAAAGGATACTGGTCAGGTCCAGAGAGATCAACTCGGATTTCAATCTGAATGAGGTCAGAAGGTGGTTTGAGAACGAAAGCGATTTCAAACTGAGGTCCAGATTGAGAGACCTGATAGAAAGGGGAGCCATATGGGAACATGGGGAGACAAAGGCGAAGAGGTACAGGTTCGCTGACCCGATGGGGCCCCTGCAGGTATCCATCGATAGGATCCTCGCCACATTCTCACGGGGACAACATGGCGAATAAGAACAGGGGCATACATACCTGTAACCTAACTTTGACATAAATGAGTATAGATGAGTGTCAAAGTTAGGTCTCTCCCAACATTGACTTCACTCAGATCATATTTAATCTGTCAAAGTTGGGCTGTAACCCAACTTTGACAGATCGAATCCCAACATTTGAGATCATTAACTATTTGATCAGATCCTCTTAACGATCATCATTACGATTTATATCAGCTCTTTTAACAATCTTTTCCCATCCCAGAATTCAATATCATTTTCCACCATGAAACGTTCGGCAGCTTTGGTAAAGCCGCCTTTGCTGATGATCAGAAACCTCCTCTTCTTGAAGGTCTCATCATCCACAAGGGCGACCTTTTCCAGGAGATTCTTGCAGATATCGACACCGGCTTGCCTGTTCCTCCATTTTATCTCGACAAGGAGGATCTCACCACGACCCATACCAACAACGTCTATCTCGTCTCCCCTCCGATTCCACCATTGGCCTGCGATCTCACACCGCCCCTTATCGATCAATACCGATCTTGCCAGTGCCTCCACCGATTCCGATATCAACATGGGAAGCCCTTTCTCAACGATCTCCGATACCCGCTTGTAGCTTCCCTGCTCTATGAGGGTGAGATTGGGCCAGATGAACCTGAACCAGAAACGGGTCATCTCATCTCTGATGAAATATCTACCTTTCTTGCTATTTCCCTTTCTCTCGGTCACAGGAACACGGTACTCGAGTATATTGAAATCATACGTCAAGGATGCGATATATTTCGATATGCTGTCTCTCTTGATCCCGGACTTGTTGGATATCAATGTCAGCGTATTATGGCCGCCAGCAACAGCTTCCAGTATTGAGAAATACGTGTGGTAGTTCCGCCCGAAGATCTCGATAAGGTTGTTCTTCACCTCCTCGGAAAGAAGCGGAAAATCACAGTAAAAGGCTTTCTCAAGGATACGTAGCGGATCCTTTCCTTCAAGGCCCTGTTCCTTTATCATCACATAATATTTTGGGATCCCTCCAAATATGGAATGGAGGGTCAAAACCTCGCTTGCGTTGAAACCCAGATCCCTGCAGATCTGGTGTACGTGTTTGTAGCCCAGAGGCCTCAACCTGATGTATTCGGTTGCCCTCCCGAACAGAGGTTCCTTTTCGTCTGTGAAGATCCTGTTCATCATGGACACATAGGAGCCCATCAAGATGATGTGCTTCCCCTTCTCGTTCATACAGCTGTCCAGTACCTTCTGGAATTGAGAGAATGCGGATGGAGATCCAAACGACAGGTTCTGGAACTCATCGAAAACAAGGACCAGCTCGCCCTCCACCCTGGTGATCAGATACTCAAGCGCCTCCTCCCAGTCGGCAAATCGGGGGGAGTAACCCAGCTTTTCTCTGACAGAATTGGCAAGGCCTTCGAGGAGGAGGGGTTCTCCCTTCCTGGTTACAAAGAAATAGATATGCTCCCTTCCTTTGATGAACTCCTCAACAAGCCTTGTCTTTCCAACTCTTCTCCTACCCGTTATCACGGTAACATGTATACCTTCCCTTGAAAGGGTGTTTATACGTTCGAGTTCGGATAGTTCCAGGCGCCTGTTGTAGAACTTCATTATAGTGCAAATAAGTATGATACTATTTATCACTATTGTAACAGCTGATAATGGACCGACCCAATTACAACGGACTTCTGTTCAACCTAACTTTAACATACGAATACATCTGAGTGTCAAAGTGAGGTTTCTCCCAACATTGAGAGGCTTAGATCCTGATGAATCGGTAGATTCA
>JAGLEG010000438.1 GCA_023145185.1 Thermoplasmata archaeon | reverse complement strand
CCCGCCGGTGATATCGGCGTCGGCGGAAGGGAGATCGGGTTCATGTACGGACAGTACAAGAAGATCACCAACAGGTTCGAGTCCGTCCTCACCGGAAAGGGGCTCAACTGGGGCGGATCCCTCATCAGGCCAGAGGCCACCGGATACGGCGCTGTGTACTTCGCCGAGGAGATGCTCAAGACCAAAAGCGAGACCTTTACCGGCAAGACGGTTGCGATCTCCGGGTCCGGAAACGTAGCACAGTACGCGGCCCAGAAGGTCAACGAGCTTGGAGGAAAGGTGGTAACCCTTTCGGACTCCGGCGGTTTCATCCACGACCCATCCGGCATCACCGGTGAGAAGTGGGACTTCATAATGGACCTCAAGAACGTCAGAAGGGGCAGGATCAACGAGTATGCTGACAAGTTTGGAGTCCAGTACTACGCTGGAGAGAGGCCCTGGAAGATCGCCTGCGACGTGGCGCTTCCCTGTGCGACGCAGAACGAGCTCAACGGAGATGAGGCAAAACTTCTCCTCAACAACGGTTGTATCGCCGTATCAGAGGGCGCTAACATGCCCTCCACCCCCGAGGCCGTGGACCTCTTCGTGGAGAACAAGACGCTCTTCGGGCCCGGCAAGGCCGCCAACGCCGGCGGTGTGGCCACATCAGGCCTTGAGATGTGCCAGAACCACATTGGACTCTCCTGGTCAGCCGAGGAGGTTGACAGGAAGCTCCATGAGATCATGGTCAACATCCACAAGAACGCGTACGCCGCAGCAGAGAAGTACGGCTTCAAGGGCAACTACGTGGTAGGCGCAAACATAGCCGGCTTCGTGAAGGTCGCGGATGCCATGCTCGACCAGGGACACTGGTAGGCATAACGAGGAATAACAAACCCCGGCCTCAGGGTCGGGGTAATTTTTTTTATTAATGTTCAGGAAGCGACAGCGCTTCACTGTTTCAGAACGACCCCTGTGCCGTTCCTTCCATCGACCTTGACCGTTATCGGCTTCTCAAGCCGAACGTGATCGACCATCTTCGACCTGTTATCGGCCCTGAGGCCCTTGAACCAGCTCCAGTCCAGATGTGCCTCTTTTGATCCATATGTGAGCGTGAAATAGGGGATCCCCCTGGAGGTGAGGTTGTGGAAGAAATGGGTGCCGTGGGACGGGTCAACCCTGAAATCCTCGGTGGAGTATTCCACGATAACCCTGGCGTTGGAGATCTGGTCCCAATCGGCCGGTATCCCCAGCCAGCGGTCCCTGGTCCCCCATCTGCCCGGGCCGATGAGCAGGTATGGCCTCCCCTCCATCTCCCCGTTGAGCTTTCCGATCTCGTTTGCGATCTCCCTGGTCATCGATGAGTCGAACGTATCCGGTGGAACGAAGATGATATCCCTGATATCATCCACCCGCCCGTTCCCCATGACCTTCTCCGACCGTATAACGGCGGCCCCCTTCTCATCCTCGCCAATGGTCAGCTCCACCTTCTCCTTCATGGTGATGAAAGGCCGTATCTGGAGGGCGTGGAACTCGGGGATGCCGTCATCCCCCATCCTCGTCCCGAACTCAAGCTCCACCGTGCGGCCCATTCCCTTTCTACCGATGGATAGCAGGTTCTTCAAGATCCGGGCAAGCGGGATCATATCGTACTTGAGGACCCCGGCGAATGTGATGGCCCTGGGGCCATTGGCCGTGGTCCCGTCCCTCATCCTGTTGTCATTGGCGTCGAACGTGCTTGCAAGGTAATCGAGTGCGCCGCTCTCCTCGGCCTTTTCTATATTCAGCGTAAGCAGCGTCTCCTCCTCCCCTCTGGAGAGGTCGAACTCCGTCCTGTCCATGTTCAGAGCGTAGAAATGTTTCTGGGAGTTGGCCATTATCTCCCCGGGCGTATTGAAACCTGGGATGGTCTCCGGATGCTCCGGGGAGAAGTTCATGACCTGTTCCCCCTCAACGACTATCTTGCCCAGACCCAGCGCGACGTTGGCGACACCATCCTCCCTCTTGAGAGGGGGGACGGGGTAAAAATTATGCGATTGGGCCAGACCGGAGATCATCGGGTAGAAACGGCTCCCGTGCTGGTTCCCCACCAGCTTTTGAATGACTATCGCCATCTTCTCCTCCTCGGGAAGCTGGACCAGCGTCCTGAAGTAGGCCTTCGCTTTCCTGGAGAACACCGAGGAGTAGACCAGTTTTACCGCCGTCAGGAGCTGGTCAAGCCTGATATCTTCATCGGGGTGGTTATTGGGGAGAAAGTAAGTGGTATAGATCCCCGCAAATGGCTGGTTCTGGGAATCCTCCAGAAGGCTGGACGACCTCACCGCCATGGGGCATGTCATGTGTTTCAGATACCTTCTCAGATCATCTTTGATCCTGTCGTTGAAAGATGTATCGAGGAACAGCTCCTTGATCCTCCCGTCCTCCAGGTCCTCCAGGGCGGCCTCCTGGATGTCGTTCTCGTTCATGAAGCGGTCGTACTCGTCTGTAGCGATCACCAGCGTCTCTGGAAGCATGATCCTGCACTCCTTCAGCGCCGTCATGTGCCCGCTCCTGCTGAGCAGTGAGGATAGGAAGGCTATCCCCCTTCCCTTTCCACCCAGGGACCCCCCTCCGAGCCTTGTGAAGGTCTGTTCGAACTCGAAGTTCTGCCTGGGGAAGTCCATGATTATTCCCAGCTGTTTCTCCCTTCTGTGGGTCTTGATCACGTTCAGAAGGAACTCCCTCATCTCTTCGTCGGTCTTGAAGTCGGACACGCTCTTTCGGCGGAGCATCCCGGCAAGGGATACCTCCCCACGCGCCATCAGCCAGTTGGAGAACTGGTTCCTGTTCCCATGGTATCTCAGGGACACCGCTGGAACCGTTCTTATCCTCTCTATGAACTCCCTTATGTTCCCCGCACGGTCTATCTCCGTTCCGTCCGAGAGCATGAAGATGAAATCGCCGAATCCAAGCCTCTCCCTGAAAAACTTACCGAATCCCTGTTTGAGCGTCTTGGATTTTTTATGTATGAAAGGGATCCCCATGGCACGCGCCCTGTCCTCGTGCTCAAGTTGTGTTGACTGCAGCAGGATGGGGACCTCATCCCCGATAGCCTCCGCCAGCTGGAATCCCGCATCGTCCACCTTCTCCCCATCCTTTGGGTATTTCAGGTCCGATATGATCCCCAGGATGTTCCCCCTGAACCTCTTGAAAAGCTCCATGCCCTCCTCATACGTCTCGGCGAGGAGGATCTTGGGCCTTGCCCTCCTTCTCAGGATCTTCTCCTGCTCGTTCAGGCCCAGGGTCATCAGGGAGAGCGTTTGCCCCATTATCTCCTTGTAGATCATCGGCAGGAAGATGGAGTAGTACCTGGGTGAGTCCTCAACGATCAAGAGGGCCTTGACGTGTCCCGTCTTCATGTCGTTGACGATGTTGAGCCGATCCTCGACGTATTTGATAATGGCCATGAACAGCGCGGAGTCACCGTTCCAGAAGAACACCTTGTCGATCCCGTCAACCCTGCCGGGGGTGTGAAAGATCGGGATGTCTCCCATATCGGTCAGGAGCAGTATCACGGGGATATCGGGTTTGTTCTGCTTGGCCTTTTTTCCGAACTCGTAAGGGTCCATGTCCGGGAGCCTGGCCATGGTGACGATAAGGTCATATTTTCCCTGGTCCAGCTCCATGAGGGCCTTTTCTCCTGATGATACGCGGATGACCTGTGGAGGTGAGGAGAGCGCAAGGTCCCTGTACTCCTCCGATATCTGCTCGAAAAGGAGCCCCTCCTCCTCCAGGGTGAAGGCGTCGTAGAGGCTGGATACGAGCAGGATCCTGGTGACCCTGTAGGTCATGAGGTCGTAGAAGTCGTTGAAGTTGGACCTGTAATCCCCGTCGTAATCTATGGAGGCCGGATCTTCCGTCATATGCACCTGTCCCGTTTCATGTGAACGATGTACAGGCAGTATTTAGGGTTTCTCCAGGATGGGTCCAATAGCATTCCTGACATCTGAAAACGACGACGTGGAAGGGAATATAACATGCGGGCAGGTTAAAGTTCAAATATCACTAATATATCACGGACCACGGATGTAAAACCACCCTGTTGATCAGACAGTTGTTGGGTTCTGACCATCCTATTTCAAGTGAGGAGTGATCATGGCAAAGATACTCAGACGTGAACAGTTTTCGCCTGTAACCTTCCTGTGGGAGCTGGAAGCTCCCGACCTTGCAAAGGCTGCCAAGCCCGGCCAGTTCGTTATGGTCCGGGTCAGGGAAGGGGGAGAAAGGATACCATTGACCATCGCGGATTTCGACGTGGAGAGGGGAACGATAACCTGCGTCATCCAGGCGGTTGGCAGGGCCTCCAACGAGATGATGGACATGGAGGTTGGAGAGGAGATACTAGACCTCATGGGCCCTCTCGGGATCCCCAGCCACATAACCAAGGGTAAGGGCAGGGTAGTTCTTGTGGGGGGAGGTCTCGGTGTGGCGCCCGTTTTCCCACAGCTCAGGCTCCAGAAGGAGGTTGGTAACTACACCATCTCCATCGTGGGTTTCAGGAATCAGGGTCTAATCTTCTGGGATGATAAGTTCAAGGAGTACAGCGACGAGTTCAGGGTCGCCACGGATGATGGTAGCTTCGGGACAAAAGGCTTTGTGACGACGGTGCTAAAGGAGGTCCTGGAGGAGTACGACGATATCGACGAGGTCGTGGCCGTTGGCCCCCTCATAATGATGAAGGCCTGTGCCGACCTGACGAAGCAGTACAACGTCAAGACCATAGTGTCGCTGAACACCATTATGGTGGACGGTATCGGCATGTGTGGAAGCTGTCGGGTGAACGTAGGTGGGAAGATCAAGTTCGCCTGTGCGGACGGCCCGGATTTCGACGCCCATGAGGTGGACTGGAACGAGCTGATGTCCAGGCAGGGCAGGTTCAAGAAAGAGGAGTGCGCAGCCCAGGAGTGCTACGAGGAAGAGTGCAGGGCCATAACCAAGCTGAAGGAGGGATCATAATGGCGATGAAACCCCGAATCCCATGTCCGGAACAGGACCCAAAGGAGAGGGTCAAGAACTTCGACGATGTGGTGATCGGATATACGCCGGAGATGGCGAAGGAGGAGGCCTCCAGATGCCTTCAGTGCAAGAATCCCCAGTGCGTTCTGGGGTGCCCCGTTTCAATCGACATTCCAGGTTTTCTCAGGCAGATCGTGGAGGGCG
>JAGLEG010000437.1 GCA_023145185.1 Thermoplasmata archaeon | reverse complement strand
CGATCTGGCGTTTGAGCGTCTACTGTTCTGGGTAACTATGGTTTGTAATGCTAAGAATCATAGTTTTATGCAACGTTTGTATTTTTCGAAGAAAGTTTTCTTTACCATCACGTTATGAATTGTGTAGAATTAGCAAGTTTGATATAACATTATTACAATAATGATTATTATAATAATGATAAATATCATCCTGAACCTGATCGCCATAGGATTTTTTGTGTTCAGCATTTTCGTTTTGAAACCTAAGGTTAAACCGCAAAGCGACATTCAAAACGGTTAACTATCATCTGCCGCATTCCACTCCGTCGGCTCGACCGGCAGGAGATATCGAGGATGGCGAGATATACGATAGATGAGTTCATAGAGCAGACGTCGCAGAAGGATCGGGGCGAGGGGAAGTTCGAGCTGGAGACCCCACACCTTCTGGAGATCAATCTGGACGGCAAGGTCTGGACCAAGTGGGGGTCCATGATAGCGTACCGCGGGAACATCAAGTTCGAAAAAGCCGGGATATCCGACAAAGGGGTGGGGAAGTTCCTCAAGGAGAAGTTCACGGGGGAGGGGATGACCCTCACAAAGGCCATGGGGGACGGGAGCCTTTACATTGCAGACGGGGGCAAGAAGATCTCCATCATCAACCTCCAGGACGAATCGATATTCGTCAACGGGAACGATGTCTTGGCATTTGAGGATAAGATAAACTGGGATATCAAGATGATGAGACGGGTAGCCGGGATGATGGCCGGGGGGCTGTTCAACGTCAAGCTCTCTGGAACCGGAATGATAGCGATCACGACTCACAAAGAGCCCGTCACCCTTATCGTGACACCAGGCAGCCCGGTGATGACGGACCCCAACGCAACCGTCGCATGGTCAGGCACACTGAGCCCCGAGATCAAGACAGATATCAACCTCAAGACACTGATGGGCAGGGGTTCCGGGGAAACTCTTCAAATGAAGTTCCAGGGTGAGGGGTTCGTCGTTGTCCAGCCTTACGAGGAAGTGACCTACGTACAGGCAAGGTAATTAAGAACAATATATTGACCAGCAATGCTGAAATTTCCTGTTAAGCTGAAATAATGTTTACATCTTAAGCAGGAAAATCTTTGACTAATTTGCAATTGGTCAGGCTATTGATCAGCAGTGTTTACATTTCCTGTTAAGTTCATATTGAGCTTATCTCTTAAGCAGGAAAACCTTGGAAAAATCAAAGATTTTTCCGGTTTTTTAATTTAGGTTTAAACATTACTGAACTCCAAAATTAAAAATAAAAAAGGGGGCGATAACCGCCCCCTGAAATCGGCCAAAATGTACCATCCTATCCGAATAGTGCACCAAGGCCGGCCATAGCCTCCTCTTCCGAGGGGGCCTCTTCCTCTACCTTCTCCTCTTTCTTTGGGGCCTCAGAGGCGCCACCGGCTGCGGGAGCAGCTGCGGGGGCGGCGGCAGCGGGTGCTGCGACGGCGGCCTTGACGGCCTCCTGGATGTCCACGCCATCAAGTGACGTGATAACGGCCTTGACCCTTGCGGCATCAGGGCTTACACCAGCGGCTGTTAGAACCTTGGTGAGTCCATCCTCGTTTACCTCTTTGCCTGCGGAATTGAGTAGCAGGACACCGTAAATATATTCCATATCTTTCATCCTCCTTTTATTTTATCTTGATCTAACCGAACAGCGCTCCAAGACCGGCCGCGGCCTCCTCTTCCGAGGGGGCCTCCTCCTCTTCCTCCTTGGGGGGAGCCGCCTCTGCGGGGGCCGCTGCCTCCTCTACCGGGGCAGCTGCTGATGCAGCGGTTGCACTTCCCAGGAGGGCCTTGAGGTCATCATCATTGGCCTCGGCGGTCATAAGACCCGCCAGGGCCAACATGTTTCCGTAGGCCTTGGACAATATCAGTTCTTTGCTATCGTCGTTCATGATGCCCGCGTATACTGCGAGGTTCAGTGCCTCGGACCTGGCCTTTGCCAGAAGTGGCACTGCGGTCTGCGGCGTCATGTAGGCAGTGTACACTGCCAGGTTGAACGCCATCTGCGTTGCGACAGTCAGGTTCTGCCTGTAAGCATCCATGTCGATGTCGAGGTCGGTCGGCACGTAGAACTGGCCGTCCTCCCAGGCTCCACCAAGCTGGATGCCCGCGTTGAAGGGCAGTATCTCAAGTTTTGCCAGCATCTGGGCGAGGTCCCGTGATATCACTCCGCCCTGCTTGACCGGGGTGATATCCTTTTTGATCACCACTTTGCCCTTTACGATGGCTGCAGGGATGCCGGCCTTGCCGAACTCGCCCACGATCGGGCCAGGGGGGAAGGAGGTCTCGCCTGCCGGGACAACGATGTCGAAAGGGGCCTTCTCCCCTCCCTTTGCTGCCATGGGCTGCATGTTATCCTTGAGTATCTTGAAGAGTGTGAAGGGGTTGAGGTCGGTTCCCAGGACCGCTGCCTGGCCGTCCACGGTATTGGAAAGCTCGTCGATGCCCTCTTTCTCCCCCTTGAGATCCTCCAGGGCTATCCTGATAAGTGACTTCTTGGCGACCTTGAACCTCATCCGGTCCCGAAGCTTCGCCCTCATCTGCATGAGCTGGATGCCCGGGATATCGTCCACCCGGACGATGGCCACCGTCTTGTATGATCCAACGAGATCCTTGAGCTCCTGGACGATATCTTTCTTCCAGGCTGCGACATGGGCCATCTCACCTCACCTCCAGCCTGATGGGTGGTCCCATGGTGGTCTTCACGTATGCTGAGTGGATGTTCATGGCGCCCCTCTCGAGCTTGGATTTGACCCTTGTGAGCACCGCATCGATGTTCGCGGCTATATCCTCGGCTGGCATGCTCGTC
>JAGLEG010000436.1 GCA_023145185.1 Thermoplasmata archaeon | reverse complement strand
GATAGAAACCTGAATCCATTCCATCCGTGAATCCCTTCCACCCCACTCTTTTCAGGTACGGGAACTTCATGTAGCTCCACTTCTCCACCCTCTCGGCGATCTCCTTTGCGTAATCCCTCTCGTGGAACTTCATCAGCTCACCGCCGGAGGGGTCCGTAACGCGGATCGCACCCTCGTAGAAGTTCACCTTGTTCTTATCATCCACAAGCCCCATGTTGTAGGTCTCCAGCTTGTAGGGATCAGATAGTATCAGGTCGACGTAGGCCTTGTTCTTGAGCACTATATCCTCGAAGAGCTGGAGGGAGAACTTGGCGAACTCAACGCAGGACCTCGCCATCATCTCGATCTCCTTCACCTCCTCCGCGTTCAGGCCTTTTGAGACCCCTCCGGGCAAACCGCAAACAGGATGGGTCGCCTTCCCCCCCAGGATCGCCGTGATCCTCTGACCGTATGCCCTGTGCTTGATCACCTCTTTTCCGATCTCGATCCCCGCCTTCTCGATAACCCCCAGGATGTTCCTCTTCCCGGCTGGCGCATCTGGGCCCACGACGAAATCGGGGCCCCCGAGGAAATAGAAGTGCAGTATATGGTCGTATATGATGTAGCCGTTGTACATCAGCTCGCGAAGCTTCTTCGCGACGGGAGGCGGGTCCACGTTGAAGGCCGAATCAAGTGCTTTCGCTGCAGCAAAGTGGTGTGCCACCGGGCAGACCCCACAGATCCTTGACGTGATCTGGGGCATGTCCTCCGCCCTCCTTCCCTGGCAGAACTTCTCAAAACCACGGAGCTCGGGGATCTGAATATAGGCGTTCTCCACATTTCCCTGGTCGCTGAGGAATATATTGATCTTCCCGTGCCCCTCAAGCCGGGTGATAGGGTCTATCACTATGGATCTCACTTCATCACCTTCCTTTTTATCAGGGCAGAGGGAAGGCCGTATTTGTACAGCGTCCCTAACGGGTCCACCACCTGGTCCATCAACGCATCCACCTCTTCATCGGTCATCTTATCCTCCCCCTCAAGGCCCAGGATCGAGGCGAGGGCGGATATCATCTTGCCCCCCTGATCGAGTGAGTTCGGCGTCGGCCCCCCGCATCCAGTACAGGGCATGTTGGCATCCATGCAAACCGCTCCACATCCCCCTCTGGTCGCCGATCCCAGGCAGATGATCCCCTGCTCGAGAAGGCATTTATCCTCGATCTTCTCCACCTCGTAGATACGCTTCACCGCGGTGATGCTCTTCTCCGATCTCTCGAATCTGCATTCATCACATACGGATTTGTTCGGAGCTATGACCGACCCCTTTGGTGGGAGCTCCCCTTTGATTATCGCGGTAACTGCGGTGAGTATCAGGTCGGTGGGAGGAGGGCACCCCGGGAGATAATAGTCAACCTCCACGGTCTGGTCCAGCGTATCCACCGTATCGAAGAACTCGGGAATGGTCAATTCACCCTCTGAAACCTGGGAAGAGGGCTCCGGCACTATTCCCTCGGGGTTCTCTATTGTGGCATTTTCGTGATAAACTGTCTCGAAGACACCTTTTTTATCGGACATGTTGGCCAATCCGGGGATCCCGCCGGTCACCGCGCAGGAGCCGAATGCAACGAGCACTTTCGACTTCCTCCTGAGGAGATGTGCCATCTCCTTCTGCTCGGAGTTCCTGATCGCCCCGTTGAAGAAACAGACGTCTATGAAACCGTCGTCCATATCCTCCACGTCCTTGTATTTGAAGTCCATGGCCACGGGCCAGAACAGAATATCAGCGGCCGCGGCGACATCAAGGATCTTCTCGTCTATGTCCAGCACCGCGATCTCGCACCCGCCGCAGCTGGCGGCCCAGTAGAAGGCGAACTTCAGCTTCTCCTCGCTCATTTGCATCCCTCCTTCAATGGGTTGGGCCCCATCTCCTTCAGCTGGGCCACGAAATCCGTAACGGTATCGGCGAACTTCTGCCCCTCCGAGGCGGATATGTATTCGAACCTGACCCGACCCGGGTCCACGTTCAGGTCCGAAAGAAGCCTCTTTATCAACTTGATCTTCCGGTTGGTCTTGTAGTTCCCGCTCTGATAGTGGCAGTCGCCGGGATGACAGCCAGCCACAAGCACACCGTCTATTCCCTCCTTCAGGGCCTCCATCACGAAAACCGGGTCCACCCTGCCGGAACACATCACCCTTATGGGCCTGACATTGGCGGGGTACTTCAGACGGCTGGTCCCCGCAAGGTCCGCTCCGGCATAGGAGCACCAGTTGCAGAGGAACGCAACAACGCTCGGCTCGAAATCATCCATTACTCACCACCTCCGGGCACGCAGGCCCCAAGGGCCCTGATCATCGCCAGTATCTGATCGTCCTTGAAGCCGCGCTGATCGATGGCCCCGGACGGACATGCCGCAACACACGTTCCGCATCCCTGACACAACCCCTCGTTGATGTCGGCGTGCGTCACCTCCACTCCATCGATCTCCTCTGTAACCGAAACTATGGCGTTGTAGGGACACAGTGAGATGCAGGTCTTGCAGCCGGAACACATATCCACATCCACAACCGCGATGTTCGGCTCCGCCTCCAGGCTCGGATTGGCCAGCAGGGTCGCAGCTCTGGCCGCGGCGGCCTGGGCCTGGTAGATGGTCTCCCCGATGAACTTGGGGCCGTGGCAGCATCCTGCGAGGAACACACCCCTTGTGGAGAAGTCCACGGGCCGTAATTTAACGTGTGCCTCGAGGAAGAAGCCATCCTCGTTCAACGGCACCTTGAGCATCTTGGCCAGCTCATCGTGGTTCGGGTCGGCGGCCATGCCCGAAGAGAGCACCAGGTGATCGGCCTCCAGTTCCACCTCCTCCTGCAGGAGGGGTTCCCAGACCTTTACGGAGACCTTCTCCCCGAACTCCACCTCCGGTTTCCTCCCGACATCATACTGCATGAACACGATCCCCAGGCCCCTGGCCTGTTTGTAGAACCTCTCCCAGAAGCCGTAGGTCATCAGGTCCCGATACAGCACGAACACCTCTGCCCTGGGGTTGAGCTCCTTGATCCTGAGAGCATTCTTTATGGCCCCCATGCAGCAGACCCTGGAGCAGTAGTTCCTCTCCCCCTCCCTCGATTCCACACACTGTATGAAGACGAAGGTTTCCCCAAGCGCGATCTCCTCGGGTTTTGCTTCGGCGAGATAATCCTCGATCTGCGACTGGGTCACCACCCTCTCATCGGTCCCATATCCATAGGAGGATGGGATGTGCTCATCCGCCCCCACCGTAATGACGACCACGCCGTGGGTGTATTCCACCTCCCCATCGGGCGTATCGATCTTCGCCTCGTAGTTTCCCACGTATCCGGATATGGAGGTGACCTTCGATCCCGTCAATACGGTGACCTTTTCCTCCCCCTCCAGTTTACTTTTCAGGTTCGAAAGCAGTTTTGGTACGTCGATCCCCTCGACGGTGAAGCGTATGTCGTTGAGCCTTCCACCGAGCGCCTCCTTCCTCTCCACGAGCATGGTATCGAACCCCTGCCCCGCAAGGGAGAGGGCTGTGGTCATGCCTCCGACCCCGCCCCCGATCACCATGGCCTTCTGGGTCACCTCAACCGTGCTGGTGGGGATCGGCTCGAGATGTCTCGATTTCGCCACGGTCATGGCGATAAGCTCTTTTGCTTTCCAGGTCGCCTGCTCGCCGTCCTCGTGGACCCAGGAGCAGTGCTCCCTGATGTTGGTCATCTCCAGGAGATGAGGGTTCAGGCCCGCCTCGGCAAGGCTCTTCTTGAACAGCGGTTCGTGTGTCCTTGGGGTGCACGCTGCAACTATGACCCGGTTGAGCCCATGCTCCTTGATGGCATCCACGATCCTCTTCTGCGTGTCCTCCGAACAGGTGTAGATGTTCTCGTCTGCGAACACAACGTTATCCAACGACTTCGTATGCTCCACCACAGAGGGGATGTCCACCTTTCCGCCTATATTGGTCCCGCAGTGGCACAGGAAGACGCCTATCCTCGGCTCCTCCCCGGAGATGTCCCTCTCTTTATACACCGGCCTGGGCGTTGCCAGTGTGCCCCTGGCCTCGCGCAGAAGCGCTCCCACCTGGGCGGCCGCCGCCGAGGCCTGCATGACCGATTCGGGAATGGCCTGAGGTTCAAGGAAGCTCCCCGCCATGAATATGCCCGGTTTCACGAGTGCCACGGGGTTCTCCTGGTTGGAATAGGCGAACCCGAAGTCGTTCACCTCCACCCCCAGCTTCTGCATGGTCTCCTTCTTTCCCTCCGTCATACCCAATCCGATGGAGAGGACCACCATATCGAACCTCTCCTCGTGGAGCTCCCCCGCCTCATCCTCGTATCGTAATATAAGGTCTTTCGACCCCTTATCCTCCAGTATCTCGGAGATCTTCGACCTCACATACTTGATCCCGTGAACGTTCTTGGCCCTGTCCACGTACTTGTCGAAATCCTTCCCGAAGGAACGGATATCGATATAGAATATGGTAGGCTCTATCTCTGGATTGTGCTCCTTTGCGATAACTGCCTCCTTGGCGGTGTACATGCAGCACATGGAGGAGCAGTATTCCCGGTCCACCTGCCAGTCCCGTGAGCCGACACACTGGATCCAGGCGATCTTCCTGGGCTCCTTCATGTCCCCGGGTCTGAGGATCTTGCCCTGATAAGGACCGGAGGCGGAGAGTATCCTCTCGAACTCCATGGACGTGATGACGTTGGGATATCTGCCGTATCCCAGCTCCTTCTTGACCGAGGGGTCGAAGGGTTGAGCGCCCATGGACAATATCACGGCCCCCACGTTCAACTCGATATCCTCCGGTACCTGATCGTGATCTATCGCCCCCACCTTGCAGGCCTTGACGCACATCATGCAGTTGATGCATGCCCGGTGCTCATCATCCCCCTCCTTGTCGATAACGTAGGCGTTGGGGATCGCCTGTGGGTAATACTTGTATATCGCCTTCCTCTCGGAGAGCCCCTTCTCGAACTCGTTCGGCATCGAGATGGGGCAGACGTCGACGCAGTCATTGCATGAGGTACACTTCTCGATGTCAACGTACCTGGGCTTTTTATGGACGGTCACGGAGAAGTTGCCCGCCTCCCCCTCGATACTCTTCACCTCCGAATAGGTCATGATCTCGATGTTTTGATGCCTTGAGCAGTCCACCAGTTTGGGGGAGAGTATGCACATCGAACAGTCGTTGGTGGGGAAGGTCTTGTCCAGCATGGCCATGATGCCGCCTATTGCGGGGGTCTTCTCGATGAGATATACCTTGAATCCCATGTCGGCGAGGTCCAGCGCCGATTGAACACCGGCTATACCTCCACCTACAACGGCCACCGCTCCGATCTTATTTCCATTTCCGGTCATGCTATCGAATCCCTTGAATATCCTTCCTTGATCGCAAGCTCGCGTATTGCATACATGAGCCTTGGTATCTCCACCCCCTGGGGGCACTGTTCCAGACACCTGTAGTGTGTGGAGCAGATCTCCACGAACCTGTTATCGTACACTTTCTGTTTCATTCCCAGGAGCGAGCTCTTGATGACCTTCCTGGGAGAATAGAGCGGGTCCAGGTCCCTTTCGGGGCAGCCCGCCGTGCAGGTCCCGCAGGCGAAGCACTCGTACAGGTCCCCACCCGTGGACCCCTCGGCTATCCTGTATTTGAAACCCGGGTCCAGCTTCTTACTCGCCTTCACGTCTTCCCCCGCCTCCTCCCTGAGCCTCTCGTTCCTGATCTGGTTCATAACCCCCTTGATGTTGACGTTCTGCGGGCACTTCTCCAGGCAGGTATAATGGGCCGAGCAGATCCAGAGGAACTCCGACCTGAACACCTCCTCCTTCATGCCCAGGAGCGCCTTGCGGATCACCTCACGGGCGTTCCACTCCTGCTTGACATCCATCTCGGGACACCTGGCGGTGCAGGAGCCGCAGGCGAAGCACTTGAGGATCCCCTCCCCACCCTCCTGCTTGGCTATCTCGAACTTGAAGTTCGTATCCAGGTCACGGGAATCTATGGGGTCCATTCTACTTCTCTCCTACCGATCGATATTCGTCCTCCCTGAACACCACCATGGGGAGCTTCTCGTCCGGGTCCTTCCCGGGATAGTAATCCAGTTCCCTCTGCGCGTTCTCCGCAACGGGGATGAGAAGGTCCATAAGCGGTATGTTGCTCGGGCAGGCCTGCTCGCAGAGCCCGCACTCCACGCATGAGAGTATCATGTGGTTCATCCTGGTGATGTGGAACAGAAGGGCCCCGTCGGGCATCTTCATGATGCCCTTGTTCTTCGCCCTGTGGACGTATTTGTTGGCATCCGAATCGAACACGGAGGAGTGGAATATACACTCCTTACAGTAGCAGATCGGGCACGCGTTCATGCAGTTGTGGCAGTTGACGCACTTGTCGTAGAAGTCGGCTATCGCCTCGATGCCCTTTATCTCCTTCTTTGACGATATGAAAGCCTCCCTCTTCGCATCTTTCCCACCCCGGACCTTGGCAATTGCTTTCTCCCTCTCTCCCTTATAAGCCTCCAGCTTGACCCCTTCGAGGAGCCTTTCTCCGCTCTCGGTATGGGCCTGTACGAGGAAACCCGATCCAAGGTCCACGCCGAAGAGCCCAATGGTGATGTCCGCATTCATCGGGACCGGGTCCTTGCAGGTCCTGCATGAGCTTCTCAGGTACTGATCGATATCAGTCCCTTTCAAGAGGTGGTCCATGATGATGTCCGTTGGGACCTTCCCCTCGGGCAGATTGGAGAACGTGTTGACGTCCATGGTGCCCGGGCAGTCCATGCTGATGACCACGATGTTCTCCAGGTTCGCCTGGTTGAGCTTCACGATCTCCGTCAGGGCCCTCACCTGACACGGCCTGATCACCACGCCAACTGGTTTGTCCGATCCCTTGTTGATCGTCATCCGGGAGATCTCGGAGGCCTCGGATACGGGCAGGATCGGCGATAGTATGTTGGACCTCAACTTCTCGGGGTCGGAGATCAACGCCGGGAACGCCATCTTACCGTTTGGTGTCTCCTGAGATACCAGGATCGCCTCCAGTTTTCCCGAGGTCAAAAAAGTCTTGAACAGCTCGTTGCAGCCGGATGCGATGTCACCGTCTTTTACCAGAATTAGTCCTTCCATCATCACACCTCCCTATATGTCCCACCTCGTGGGAATGGGGTTGGGACCCAGCTTTTTTATCGTATCGACCATCTCTGTCACGGTATCTGCGAACTTCTGCCCTTCCGATGCTGAGACCCACCGGATCCACACCCTCTCCTCCTCCAGGCCCAGGGTCCCCAGGATGTTCTTGAGGAGGACCACCCTCCGCCTCGCCTTGTAGTTCCCGTTGATGTAGTGGCAGTCCCCTGGATGACACCCTCCGATAAGCACCCCGTCGGCCCCTTCCATCAGGGCCCTGACGATGTATATGGGGTCAACGGAGCTTGAGCACATCACCCGTATGACCCTGATGTTCGGCGGATACTGAATTCTGCTCGTCCCCGCAAGGTCCGCCCCCGTGTAGGAGCACCAGTTGCAGAGAAAGCCAACGATCTTCGGTTCAAATTCTCCCATATCATCCCTCCATGAACGTATCTATCATCGCAAATACCTGGCGTTTGGTGAACGTGTTCTGCTGTGAGACCCCGCCCGGACAGGCGGTGGCACACGCTCCGCACCCCTGACAGAGGATCTCGTTGACCACGGCTATCCTCTTCTCCTGGTCGAAGTCGATAGCATCGTAGGGGCAGACATCTATGCACATCCTGCATCCCGCACAGTACCTTGGGTTCACGTGGGCGATGCTCCCGAGGGTCTCCAGGCTATCCCTGGAGATGATCGTCACGGCCCTGGCCGCCGTGGCCTTCGCCTGTATTATGGCCTCCTCGATGAACCTGGGCGAGTGCGCAAGCCCACAAAGGAATATGCCGTCCGCCGAGAAGTCCACCGGCCTGAGCTTCACATGGGCCTCGGAGAAGAACGAATCCTGGTTAAGAGGCACTTTAAGCTGCTGTGCCAGCTCCATATTGTCCTGGGGGACCATACCCCTGCTCAGGACCAGTTTGTCCGGATGGAGGGTGATCTCCCTCCCCAGCACCCTCTCCTTCAGGGTGATGGTCATCTCACCATCCTTCTCCTCCATCACCGGGTCCTCGCCCTTCTCGAACCTGAGGAATATTATGCCCTTCTCCCGGGCCTTTCTGTAGAGGGTATCCTCCCTGTATCCGTACGTCCTGATGTCCCGATAGAGGATGTATATGGTCGCGGAGGGATCCACCTCCTTGAGCTTGAGTGCGTTCTTGATGGCGTTGCTGCAGCAGACCCGGCTGCAGTAGGGGTGCTCGTCGTTCCTGGACCCGATGCACTGGATCATCACCATCTCCTTCACATCAGAAAGGGATTCCCCGCCCGCGGCAAGCATGGTCTCCAGGTCGGTCTGTGTGAGGACATCGGCGTTCCGCCCATATCCGTATTCCGTGGGTTCGTAGGGAAGGGCGCCCGTCGCCACGATCACGACACCATGCGAGATCAGCACGTTCTCGGCGGCTCCCTCCACCTTCAGATTCGAATTGAAGTTGCCCACATACCCGCCGATCTCCTCTATGCGGGTCCCCGTATACACCTTGATATTTGGATGGGTTGTCACCCTCTCGACCTTATCCTTCAGGAGCTTCTGCGGGTCCTCTCCGCTGACCCCCAGGTGTATCTGCCTGAGGTGTCCTCCAAGCTCCGCCTCCCTCTCCACCAGATACGTCTGGAAACCCTGGTCCCCAAGGGAGAGGGCCGCTGTCATTCCGGCGATGCCTCCACCTATGACGAGTGCGTCGTGGTTCACCGGGATCTTTGTGTGGGATACCGAGAAGAGCTCCGCCGCCTTCATTACGGCCATCCTGACCGAGTCCTTCGCCTTCCCGGTCGCCGTGTCCGGATCGCCCCTGTGGACCCATGAGTTCTGGTCCCGGAGGTTCGCCATCTCAAAGAGATGGGGGTTCAATCCGGCCTCGCGCAGGGTGTCCTGGAAAAGGGCCTCGTGCGTCCTGGGAGTACATGAGGCTATCACTACCCTGTTCAATCCCAGCTCCACTATCTTCTCCTTGACCCCCTCCTGGGAGTCCTGTGAGCAGGTGAAGAGGTTGTCGTCGGAGAGGACCACGTAGGGGAGGGTTTTCGCATATTCCACCACCCCGGGAACGTCTATGACGCCTCCGATATTGATCCCGCAGTGGCAGATGAACACCCCTATCCTGGGCACCTCTGACATCACGTTCCTCTCGGAGGGGTAGCTCTTCTCCACAACCTCTGTCCCCCTGGCCGAAGCGATATCCTTCGCCGCATCCGCGGCCGCCGCCGAGGCCTGTGTAACGCTCTCGGGAATGTCCTTCGGCTCCGTCACCGTTCCAGAGGCGTAGACTCCCTTTCTGGAGGTCTCCACGGGCGTGTACGTCTCCGTCTCCACGAACCCGTACCCGTTCAGGTTTATCTCCAGGGCAGAGGAGAGATCTCCCAACGCCTCGCAAGGCTGTATTCCTACAGAGAGCACGACCATGTCGTATCTCTCCTCCTGGACCTCCCCGTTATCGTCCACATATCTTATGAGAAGGTCTTTCGTCTCCCGGTCCTGTTCAACCCGGGGAACACGTGACCTCCTGTAGATGACCCCGTACTCCTCCTTGCTCCGCTCGTAGTACCTGTCGAAATCCTTTCCGAAGGAGCGGTGGTCCATGAAATATATGTGGGTGTCCAGGTCCCCGCCCTGATGCTCCTTGGCGATCACAGCCTCTTTTGTGGCGTACATGCAGCAGACCGAGGAACAGTAGGGGCTGTTGCAGCTCTCGTCCCTGGAACCCACACACTGAAGCCACGCGATCTTCTTCGGCGTCTCCCCGTCGGAGATCCTCTTCACGTGCCCCTGGTACGGGCCGGATGCCGAAAGCATCCTCTCGAACTGGATGCTGGTGAGGACGTTGGGGTACACGTTGTATCCGTAGCTGTCTCCTGTGGGTGGGACGTACTCCTCGAATCCTGGAGAGACGATGACGGACCCGACCTTGACCTCTATCTCCTCGTCCTCCTGGTCATGCTTTACCGCCCCCGGCTCGCAGACCTTCTCACATATCTTGCAGGTCCCGTTTATGAAGTAGTTGCAGGAGTCCCGATCTATCATGGGGACGTTCGGGATAGCCTGGGGGAAGGGTATGTTCATGGCACCCCTCTGGACCAGCCCCTCGTCGAACTCGCTCTTTCGGGGGATCGGCTCCCGAGTGGCTATGGCCTTCAGGTCGATGCAGTTGGTCGGACAGACGAAGTCGCACGCGCCGCAGACCAGGCAGTGGTCCGACCTCTTATCGAACGGCGTCCCGATCCTCCGTTTTGTCCCCCTCCCTATGAAGCCCATGGTGCTGTTGCCGCTCTCCTTGCAGATGTTGACGCACAGGCCGCAGAGGATGCACTGATCGTCCACCTCCCTGTAGCTGTCGAACCTGGTGGTATCAACGCCGAGGTCGGCGGCGAAGGCCTTCAGCTCCTCCGAATCGGGGCACCTCGCCAGGTAGAGCTCCATGAGGACCTTCCTGGCCTTGAGCACCCGTTCGGATGTTGTCCTGACCTCCATCCCATTGGATACGGGCAGGCTGCAGGATGCGGTCAACCGGGTCCTGTTGCCCTGCTTGACCTCCACCATGCAGACCCTGCAGGCGCTGTAGGGAGGTATGACCGGATGATGGCATAGTGTTGGGATCTGGATATTGTTCCGACTGGCCACCTGGAGGACGGTCTCCCCGGCCTCCGCCTCCAACTCCTGTGAATCCATGACGATCATGACCATCTATTCCACCTCCACCGCATCGAACTTGCAGACGTCGTGACACATCCCGCATTTTACACAGGCCTCCTGATCGATGACATGTGGATTTTTAGAGGACCCGGATATCGCCCCTGTTGGGCACTTGGTGGCACACAGTGTGCACCTGAT
Organism: Thermoplasmata archaeon; assembly: GCA_023145185.1. GTDB lineage: Archaea > Thermoplasmatota > Penumbrarchaeia > Penumbrarchaeales > Penumbrarchaeaceae > JAGLEG01. Next base: position 4,955 of record JAGLEG010000436.1, on the reverse strand, counting down.
GCATTTCTCCACGTCTATGGAGTAACTGGTGAGCGCCTTGCAGACGTGGGCAGGACACCGTTTATCCCTGATGTGTGCCTCGAACTCCTCCCTGAAGTATCTCAGGGTGGTAAGGATCGGGTTGGGGGCCGTCTGGCCCAAAGCGCAGAGGGAGGTGTCCTTCATGACGCCGGCCAGCTCCTCAAGCAGGCCGAGGTCCCCATCCCTGGCCTCTCCCCTGGTCACCCTCCCGAGGATGATGTTCATCTGTACGAGCCCCTCCCTGCATGGCGTACACTTTCCACAGGACTCGTCCATGAGGAACTTCACGAAGTACCTTGCAACGTCCACCATGCAGGTCCTGTTGTCCATCACGATCATTCCGCCTGAGCCCATCATGGCGCCCGCTTTCGTCAGTGAGTCGTAGTCTATCTTCAGGTCCAGAAGGCTCTCGGGGATACAACCTCCGGACGGGCCCCCCGTCTGGACCGCCTTGAACTCGTTCCCATCGGCGATCCCGCCCCCGATGTCGAAGATCATCTCCCTGAGGGTTATTCCCATCGGGACCTCCACGAGGCCCGAGTTGACGCATTTGCCCACCAGGGAGAAGAGCATTGTCCCCGTGCTGTTCTCCGTCCCCACACTTGAGTACCAATCTGCCCCCCTGTTCATGATAAGGGTCACATTGGCCCAGGATTTCACGTTGTTGATATTCGTGGGCTTTCCCCAGAGGCCGCTCTGTGCAGGATAGGGGGGCCTTGGCCTTGGTTCTCCCGCCCTGCCCTCGATGGATGCCATGAGGGCGGTCTCCTCGCCGCAGACGAAGGCTCCGGCCCCCTCGTATATCTCCAGATCAAAGTCCATCCCGGACCCCAGGATATTTCGGCCGATCAATCCCATCTCATCCATCTGTTCCAGTGCTCTCCTCACGGTCCTGACGGCCAGGGGGTACTCCTTCCTGATGTAGAGATATCCCTTATTTGCTCCGATCGCGTGGGCCCCGATGAGAACCCCTTCAAGGACCGAGTGTGGATTGCCTTCCAGCAGGCTCCGGTCCATGAATGCGCCGGGGTCGCCCTCGTCGCCGTTGCAGATGATATACTTTGTATCTCCCCCGGCGGATCTTGCAAATCCCCATTTGGTCCCTGTGGAGAACCCCGCCCCACCCCTGCCCCTGAGCCCGGCCTTCTTTACCTCTTCGATGACCTCCTCCGGCGTCATCTTCAGGGCGTTCAGGAAGGCCCCATACCCTCCGATGGATAGATAATCCTCGATGCTGCCGGGATCCACGTTCTCGGTGTTCCCCGTGATGATCCGCTCCTGCTTGCTGTAGTAGGGGATCTCTTCCAGAATTGAGATGGGCTTTCCCGAACCGCCGTCCTTCCAGAGTAGCTCTTCGATCACCTCTCCCCGCTTCACGGTCCTCTCGATGATATCCTCCACCCGTTTTGGGTCCAGGTTCGGATAGAGGGTCCTTTCGGGAAGTATCAGGAGCATGGGCTCCTGGGAGCAGTAACCGATACAGCCGGTCGCCCTGATCTCCACGTCCTTCAACCCCGCCTTTTCAACACCATCCTTTACGGCCTGGAGGATAATCTCCGCCCCTCTGGCATTTCCGCAGGTGCCGCCTGGAACCACGATGGTCCTGCCCTTTCTTGCCTTTCTCTCCTCTGCAAGTCTCCCGATGAGCTTCTCCAGCTCCTTTACGGAACCGATCTTTTTCAGGGGGCTCATTCTATCGCCCCCTCTGGTTTGGGAATGGGTTCCGCCACTCCTGTCTTGAAATTTTCTATCAGGTCCCCGAACTTCCCCGGGGTCACCATGTGGTATTCCTCATCCAGCACCACAACAGGTCCAAGGGCGCACGTTCCAAGGCAGTTCACCGTCTCCAGGGTGAACATGCCATCCTCGGTGGTCTCACCGGGTTCTATGCCCAGCTGGAGCTTGACCTCATCCAGGACCCTTGGGGCTCCCCTGACGTGGCAGGCCGTTCCGAGGCACACCTTGATCGTGTGTTTTCCCCTTGGCGTCAGCGTGAAGGCCGTGAAGAAGGTCGCCACGTTGTAAACCTGGGACAGGGGGACCTCCATCAGCTGGGACACACACCTCAGGACCATCTCCGGAAGGTGGTTGAACTCCTCGTTGAGGTCCTCAAGGACGGGGACAAGGGAGCTGCTATCGCTTGAGTGTCTTGAGAGGACCTCCTCGACCTTTCTGATATCGTCCTCTCTCATCTCTTTCCTTACGTCCTTCTCCTCCGGCAGCTGGGGCACGTACCTCACCGGGCAGTGGACCACGCAGTCGCCGCATCCGGTGCACAGTTCCACGTCCACGGACCTCGCTTTCTTGATGACCGTTACGGTGAAATCTCCCGGTTCTCCCTCCAGTTTCTTCACCTCGGATGCGGTCATTAGCTGTATGTTGGGATGCCTGCCTGTATACACCAGTTTCGGGGCAAGTATGCACATGGCGCAGTCATTTGTGGGGAACGTCTTGTCGAGCTGGGTCATGGTCCCACCGATGCTCGTCCCGCTGTCCACCAGGTAGACCTTGAACCCGGAATCGGCGAGGTCAAGGGAGGACTGTATCCCGGAGATCCCTCCCCCAATTACCATCACGGATCCCTTTTTTGACGGCCCTTCTGCCACATCGATGCTTTCGTCGTTCATTTTAACCAACTTACAGTATATTATCGACCATCTGCATGATCTGCTGTTTCGTGAAGTTCCTGTGTATGGATGCGTTGCTCGGGCAGGCTATCACGCATGCCCCGCAGCCCTCGCAGAGGGCCTCATCCACTTCCGCTATTTTCGTCCAGTCGTTCAACGTCCTGGCCTTGTATGGGCAGACCTCGACGCATATACCGCATCCGGCGCAGATGTCCGGATCAACGGCGGCGACCAGCGGGTCGTTCTCCAGCTCATCCTTGGAGAGGATCACGGACGCCCTGGCCGCAGCCCCGGAGGCCTGGGCGACGGTATCCTGTATGTCCTTGGGCGCCTGACAGCAGCCCGCTATGAATATGCCGTTGGTGAACGTGTCCATGGGCCTGAGCTTCGGATGTGCCTCCAGAAAGAACCCGTCCCCGCTTCTGGAGATGTTCAGCGCCCTTGCGATGGTGTCGGAATCGGTCCTTGGTACCAGGGCGGGGACCAGGACCACCATGTCCGTGGCGATCTCCAGCAGTTTTCCCGTCGTGGTGTCGAAGACGTCCATCTTCAACCCATCTCCCTTCATTCTGACCTCGGACGGGCGGCCCCTGAAGAAGTTCGCCTCCTTGCGGATCCTTCCGTAGAACTCCTCGTACCCTTTGCCGAAGGATCGGATGTCGGTGTAGCAGATGTTTATCTCCGAATCCTTTCCCAGCTTCTCCTTGAGCAGATAGACGTGTTTGAGCGCGCTCATGCAGCCTATTCTGCAGCACCACGAGCACTGGGTCTCGTCCCTGGACCCGACGCAGAGGATGAAGGTCACGCTCTTCGGGGCCTCGCCGTTCGAGGGGCAGAGGACCTTGCCCGCTGTTGGGCCCGAGGAGCTGATCAGCCTCTCAAGCTCCAGCGTGGTGATGACATCCCTGTAATTGTCATAGCCGTATTCGTAAAGGGCCGCCCCGTCGACCAGATCGTACCCGGTGGCCACGATGATCGACCCCACGTTCAGCTCCAGGATCTCCTCCTTCTGATCGAAGTCGATCGCCCCCACCTCACAGGCCTCAACGCAGAGCGGGCCGTCGCCACATTTTCCGAACCGGAGGTATAGGCAGGAGTCCGGGTCTATGGTGGTCTTGAGCGGGATCGCCTGCGGGAAGGTCATGTAGACCGCGCTCCTCTTGTTCATGTTGAAGTTGAATTCGTTATCCACCCTGTCCTTCATCCTGCACGCCGAGACGCAGTCCGTGCACCCGGTGCATTTATCGGTGTCGATATATCTGGGCTTTTTCCTGACCTTCACATTGTAATTGCCGATGGACCCCTCTACGCTCTCGATCTCGGAGTAGGTGAGAAGGTCGATCCGGGGGTGATTGTACACCTCCATCATCTTCGGGGTCAGTATACAGGATGAGCAGTCCAGGGTGGGGAAGGTCTTGTCCAGCTGTGACATCTTCCCGCCTATGGATGGCTCCTTCTCCACGAGGTGTACCCTGTACCCCGTGTCGGCGAGATCAAGGGCCGCCTGTATGCCGGCTATCCCCCCTCCCACCACCAGTGCCTCTGGTGTGACCTTGGTCCTGGAGCTCTCCAGGGATTCGTCCATGAGCGCCTTGATGGCCGCAGCCCTGACCAGGGCCTTCGCCTTCTCGGTCGCCCTGACCTTGTTGTCGTGGGCCCAGGAGCACTGCTCTCTTATGTTTGCGATCTCAAGGTTGTATGCATTGACGCCCCCGTCCTTGGTCACCTTCCTGAAGGTGTGCTCGTGCATCCTTGGTGAGCAGCAGGCGACGACCACGCCGCCCAGATCGTGCTCTTTGATGGACTCCTTGATCAAGGTCGCCCCGACGTCGGAGCACATGTACTTGTAGTCCGTACTGAACTCAACTCCATCCAGCCCTTTCGCATATTCGGCAACGTCCTCGACATCTACCATCGAGGAGATGTTGATCCCGCAGTGGCACACGAAGACACCCAGTTTCTTCATTCCTCACCACCCCCCTTCTTATCTCCAAGGTCCTTCACGGGGCTCCTGTTCAAATGCCATCCCAGCTTCTCCCGTTCTATGCCGAAGGCCTCCCCCATCAGCTGGGTGAGGTAGAGCGATGGGACCTTGAGCTTGGTGGCGACCACCTCGCCGGCCTTCTCCTGTTTTGAATCGAACATCTTCTGGCACCAGGGGCAGACGTCCACCAGGCCGTCGAAACCCCTGTCCTGCACCGCCTGCAGCTTCTGCCCGGCCTTGGCGAGGGCGGTGTCGGGATGGTTTGCGGTCAGCAGGGCCCCACAGCAGTCAAGCTTCTCGGGGTAATACTCGGTTGTGGCCCC
>JAGLEG010000435.1 GCA_023145185.1 Thermoplasmata archaeon | reverse complement strand
CCAAAGAGCATAGAGAAATCCTCACAGTCCCCCCCTCCCCGTGCAATGCACTCGGACGGAGAATACCAGTGATCTCCCTCCGTATCGGGGTCCGGGATGTACTCTATCTCGGAGTTGATGTATTCGAACACATCCACGATCGATTGAACGGTATACCCCTCTTCCCATCCGGGGGAGGCCTCATCAAGCAGCGATGTGAGGTAATCCATGTCCTCCTCTATCATCGAGTTTACCCGGTCGTACCAGAAGTAGTAGTTCTCCTCCATCTCGAACTCATTCTCATTTTTTGAAAGCTGATCCATTTCTATATCGAAACTGCTGAGCTCACGATGCTCCCTCCGTACCCACGACGTGTTCTTCTCGATGAGGAGGTCCGCGTAGACGGTGCAACCCCTGTCCGAGAGGGGCGGAGAGGGAGATGAAATGGGGATGTGGGCCCTGCAGAGATATATTTCCGTGAGCGGATGGACATACCTGTTCACCTCTTTGATCATCTCCGCCCCCCATTCGGGCTCCAGGATGATAGATTCAACGAAGATGGACCTGTTTCCCTCGTTGACCAGTGAGAGTTTGATAAAAGCGCCCACTCCTTCGGTGGCATTTACCTGCCTTGTCAACTTACCATAGATATTGGGGGCCTGTCCCCCCGTGATGAACAGAGGGGGTTCGTCCGAGAGGGGCTCCCTTTGTTCGGGCCCGGGCACTATCAGGTCATCGGCCGTGAATCCCTCCCTGTAACTCGATCCATCCATGTATCGAAGGAGAAAAAAGACGCCAAAGGTCGAGGCGGCGATCAGTATGAATACCGCCAGGATGGCACCCAGCGTGATGGCTATCGGTTTTATGTAGCCCTTCTTTTTCTTTCTTGGCACGAACACTTGATTGTGCTGGTTCTTAATTCTACTTTGTGGAGTATCTATTTAGATATACAGGCGATTACACCCCCCATGGGGACATCAGGATTCCGGAAGGAAGGGAGGGTGGATGAGGAGAGGGTGATCCGGAAGGAGTGGAGGGAGCTGGAGGAGGGGGATCGATGGGAGTGTATAAGATGTTCCTGGTGCTGCAAGACCGGATGGAGGATCAACCTCACCTGGTACGAGTACAAACGGATGATGGATGACGCCAGGTTCGACTCCTTCCGGACGGACCGCCTTGAGGAGGACCCCGCAACGGGACGGACCCATCCGTTCTTTCAGATAGAAGGGCAGTGTCCCCTGTTGAAGGGGGACAACGTATGCACCGTGTACCCGGATTGGCCCTATACCTGCGCCACGTATCCGTTCCTTCTAATGCCAGATGGAAGGTTGATGGTCCATACGAAGTGCGCAGGTTTCGGCCATGGGGACACCGTTGGCAGAAGAGAGATCATAGAGAAGATAATGATGGAGAGGAAACGGGCCGGAATGATATGATATCACTCCTCGTATGCCCCCATGAGCTCCCTGTAGGACCGGACCCTTGAAAATAGGATGAACACCAAGACAAAGAGGATCGAGAGGGCCACCAGGTTCATTATTATGATCAGGTGCACATTTAGTTCTTTTTCGCCCTCCTGTTCTCCCCCTATCACGATCGTCGGAACGTTGAAAGTACCCCCTGGGTCGATCCGATCCAGTGTGAGACCATACGCCCAATCGTTATACTTGAAGGCGACCTCGTGCTCTCCGGAAGCGGTTATCAACTCATATGAGCCGTCCTTGTTCGTCTTCCCGGTGAGCTTGCCATCCAGATATATCTCCACCCCCGAAATAGCCGAACCATCCTGGCCGAGGACCTCGCCCCTTATCCAGCACCGATCCACCGTCTTGAAAGTCCACATAATGGGCATCATCTCGTTTCCAAGGAGATCACTGCACCTGAGGGCGACCTGATAAGTGGTTGCATATCGCAGGTCAAGGGACCTTACGTGGAAGTACCTCTCCCCGCTCCTCTCTATCTCACCTGGAACCGAAAGGATGTAGATATCAAGGGATTCAAGATCGATCGGCTCATCAAATGTGACCCATATCTCGGAGGTGACCTCCACCTCGTCCCCTGTCGGATATATTCCGGTCAATATCGGAGGGCTCGTGTCGATTGCGAAGTTAACGATCCCATTGGCGTAGTTTCTAACCCCATCTGTCATTACGATCGAAATATAATGACCTCCATCCGAGAGGTTGGAAAGGAGGTGGTAGGTGTTCCACACCTCAATCCAACCCCCCTCGTCGAGTTTGACAAGGTAGTATGTCGTGGAGGTGGTTATCTGCGTGAGCCAACTTACCTGAACGGTATCATTGTCGAGAACGGACCCCTCCAGAGGTTTCTGGACATCCAGTGTTATCGGGGTCAGCTGGACCCAGAAGTTGACCACACAGTAATTTGAATTGCCCGCCAGGTCCTTCACACTCACTTCTACCGTGTGGTGCCCTTCGGTGAGCAGCCCAAAGGTGAAGGTCTCCACATCAGCGACCGAGTGCCACATTCCCCCATCAAGACGAATGGAATAACCCCTGTTCGGTCTGTCCCTCTCGGACACATTCCACGTGATCTCCACGGAGTCCTCCAGTACGATCTCGCCCTCATACGGAGATACAATTAAGATATCAGGTTTGGTGAGGTCAACGGTGAAGTGATTTGTTTCTGAATTCACGTTCCCCAACTCGTCGAACGCCTGGACGGTGACGTAATGTTCTCCCTCGGAGAGAGCGCCTATCACTACCTCCGTCCAATGCGGCA
>JAGLEG010000434.1 GCA_023145185.1 Thermoplasmata archaeon | reverse complement strand
CATGGACCAGAGACAGGATGCCAAGTCGAGGATGAGATCTGCAAAGACCGAGGATGAGTCCAGGTTCCTTGACGGATTGCAGGATGCGATCAAGGTGCTGATGAACTCATTCTACGGGGTCTTTGCATCATATTTCTACAGGTTCACCAACAGATCGATAGGAGCTTCCATCACAGCCTACGCAAGGGAGGCCATCATGGACCTGATCTCCACCATAGAGGGCGAGGGGGTCGAGGTCATTTATTCCGATACTGATTCGGTCTTCCTCAGATCTCCTCACAACAACGCCGAGGAGACCATTGAGTTCAGCAAGAAACTTGCCCGGAGATTCTCCAGGGACGGCGTTGTCCTTGAGTTCGAGAAGGTCCTCAATCCCTTCTTTACCCACGGAAAGAAGAAAAGATATGTGGGTAAGCAGATATGGCCCGAGGATAAGCTCATCGTCCGTGGTTACGAGATGCGGAGAACGGATTCATTCGACCTTCAGAGTGGGACATTGACCAGAATGTTCGAGTACGTTCTCGACCGTGACATCGATGGGGCCCTTGGGTTTGCCAGGGAGACCATAAGAAAGTGCAGGGAGGAGGACGTGGATACTCAATCACTGGTGATCTCCCGCACCGTCAAGGAGGTGGAGGAGGATAAGATAAGATCCGTATACAAGAACCCTGATTCACTCTCCAACATCCAGGCGCTGAGGAAAACACAGCTTCTTGGGATAGAGGTCGTACCGGGCATGAAGGTCTCCTGGATAGTTGTCAACGCCAGGACCTCCCCTCAGAGCGTTGAGCCATTTCTGGAGGGCAGGGATTTCACTTACAAGCCGGACTACCGTTACTATGCGGAGAGATTGGCATCCACCCTCTCGAGGATCACGGAAGTGTTCGATATCAGTGAGAAGGACCTGTTTACAAGCGGTTCCCAGACCTCTCTGTTCGATTCCTTCACATCCGAGGACAAGGAAGAAGACGAAAAGAAAAGCAATAGAGGCCAGGTCCCCGAGAATTCGAACGATGATATATCTGAGAAAGCCGGGGACAAGGGATCGAACGTGCGTAAAGATGTCAGCCTTGACATGTGGATGTAGGTTGGTGATATTTTGGGAAAACTGGTTCTGATATCCTTTGATGAAGAGGGAGATAACCTCCTGAAACACCTTCGTCCACTCCTGAAGGGGATCCCGCACAAGGCGGTTGCGAAGAGCTTTTCCTCTCCAGGGGTTGTATCAACCCTTGCAAATGGGGACAAACGCGACTTGGGGAAGGGAGATGAGCTCAGGATCCTTGGCAAGATGGACCCGAAGGTGAAGTACAGCGATCTCAAGGTCTCCAGATTGATCACACCGGGAATAACAAACCTAGACGTTGGTGGCTCCCTGGAAGACGATCAGGGCCTGTTCTCCGATTCTCTTTTTAAAAGCAAACGCAACCTCTCCACAATGCTCATCAGCGATGAGGATTCAGGGAATATAGATTCACTCCTTGAAGGCCTGGAAAAATCCGACCTTGTCCTGACCATTATCGATGCCGATTCAAAGGAGATGATCATCCCCGCATCGATCTTCTCACACAAGGCCATCGGCATTGGGTGCCTCTCTTTGTGCATAATTCTCAGAAAAGAGTTCTTCAGGGACATCGGCCATGTCCACGAGGTGAACCGGACATACCTGGAGCTGTCGATGGGATTTCACGGTGCTTTCGCAATACCTCCTCCCATATTGAACCACGGAGAGTACCTTCTAATCGCACATGGCATCAGACATCTTACGCAGATGATGTTCAGATCTGGTCTGGTAAATCTTGACCACGCGGACCTTCTGATGATATCGAGGGGGGGAAGGGTCCTCATAATGACCTGGGGATCTGCGGCACCTGGAGGTGATCCTTCCGCGACCTCGATAGATGATGCACTTACCAATCCCATGTGTTACGTTGACCTTACAACGGTCAAGAAAGCACTTGTTAACGTTGTTGGAAGCGGAGATCTGAACTTGGAGGACTCCCTCGTATCATCGGAGGTCCTTAAGAGGAGAATAATGAAGAATGCACGGATCATATGGGGCGTTACCATCGATGAGGACCCCGATGAGGACCTTGAGGTCTTCATAGTGCTCTCCACTACACCTCTCGAACTGCTCCTCCACTGGTACTCCAGGAATTAGGACCATCATTTTACGATGGTTCCGGTCCGTCCGCAGTTGCCACATTCGAACTTGTATGGCCTCCTGTCGGAATCGATGGTTATCAGTGACCCACATTTGCAGTCGAACTGCTTTCTTGGGACCATGAACGATCCATCATCCTCGTCATCATTTTCGTCGAGTTCAGGCGCATCCTCTTCATCATCATCATCGCCCCAACCCTCATCTTCCTCATCGTCATCTTCATCAGTGAATTCAAGGACCTCTTCATCGTCATCTTCAAGATAACCATCTTCAGGATCACCATCCTGAAGGTTAGATGAAACATCAGTTTCATCGGTATCTTGAAGGTCAGATGGATCTCCAGATCCATCGTCATCGTCGAAAAGATCGTCCACGGATGAATCCCCATCCTCGGTTCCCCAGCCCTCCGCCTCCTCCTCCTTATCGTCGCCGTCGAAGAGGTCATCCACCAATCTACTTCCCTTTCCCTCTGCCCAGGGGTCGACAGGCATCTCCTCATCTTCCTCCCCCTGGTCGACATCTTCTGAAACAACCTCTTCATCGAGGATCGGTGGCTCCTCCTTGAGAGCCTCCATCAGTTTGATCTTATCGATCTTGACCATCTCGTCCAGGCAGAACATGAACTTCTCCTTTGCTTTGGCATATCCTGGTTCAATGTCCAGTGCCTTGTAGAAACACGCCAGAGCATGCCTGAGCCTGTTCAGGTTCAGAAGTACGCTGCCCTTTGAATACCAGACCTTGGACTCATCCGGGTCCATTTCAAGAGCCTGATCGAAGGCATCGATCGCTTCTTTTGTCCTGTTGAGCTTCGACAGGATAACCCCCTTGGAATTCCAGAACATCGCGCTCTCTCCATCCAGGCCGATAAGGTCATCTATAACCTCCAGCGCAAGTTCGAAATTTGGCTCTTGGATCGCCCCATCCAACTCCTTCTTCAACCGTTCTATCCTAGTTATGCTCATATGCCCCCCACCAGTAGCTCATCAGGTAAAACTCCATTGTATTATTTGTAATGTTCTTTTATTTGTGCAAAATCTGTTTTGGTTCTATGCTACATGCATACGGATCTGTTATCATCCGATATCCGTTACGGTGTGAGGAACATCATACATTCGAACAGCCCAAGATATCTTTTACGAAGCAGATCATCCAGGGATAGCTTCTCAACCAGGACATCCATTCCTCCACTCCCATCCCAGGGCCTTAATATCATGGCGGCATCGGAAGGAGAGAACGGGATCCGGGAAGTTTCCATCCCTTCCGCCCATTCTGATAGTCCTTCCAGAGATCGTGATGCGGATAGAAGGAACGATGACCTCCCCACGAACTCTCCTCTTTCGATGGTTCCAGAATCCAGGAGATGCCTGGATATCTCCTTCAGCCTCTCTTCTATCACCAGGTGAAGGTCTTTTAAGAGGTGTGAGGTCTCTTCTGCATCCGTTCGATCTCCTGATAGCAGCTCTTTAATTACATCCCTCATGGTTCTTCCCGTCGTTTGGTTCTCATTTGAATATCCCCGCATGACATGTTCAATATCGCTGCTTTCCAGGGCTATGCGGGTTAGTATCGATGATCTGCATTTATGGGGATCATCCGAAGGTTCAGGGAAGACACCAGTTTCGGCCAGATGCGCCCCAACCAGTATTTCCCAGAGCGTCTGACCCGTTATCGCGCAGTACATGGACGGCAGGATCAATGACTTCATGGCGAGAAAATGTACCTCTGCGTAATCCCGGTCAAGAGCCCTCCGTATCACCATCTTGCCCTTGGTATGGACCATCAATTTGACCTCATCATCCACCACGGCCATACCATATCCCAGTTTATCCGACCACTTGATCTCCTTGTAATCTCCAGATTTAAAAAGCGTTCCCATGGAACGGGATTCGAATATTGCGTTCTTCCCAGGTTCATTGGGATCCTCGACCACAGTTTCAAGTGTGAAACGCGTATACTCGGAACAGGGAGTGATCTCTTTGGGTATCGGAGAGGTCCTTGACCGCTTGAACCTACGATGGATCTCCTTTTTCAGCTCCTCCCTTCGGTTCTGCGATCCCTCTCTATCGAACGGGCAGGAACCGTCAGGTGATATCCCGTAGGCTATACACGATGTCTTTCCGCAGAAACCGCAGTTGTGCTCTTTCAGGGATTCCCGTTCCTCTTTCATCCAAACGACCCGATCGCATTTTTAATGTAATAACCATTTCCCGAAAACAGCCCTCAGATCTTCTCCAGGTCCTCTCCCGCCCCAAGGGCCATCTGGACGAAACGGTATATCTCCTCCACGCCCTGTTGGGTTACGGAGGAGGCTTTTCTTATATTTCCGAACTGCCCCATTTCGTCAAGCGCCCTGTGTATCCCTATGTTCAGCTCCACATTCAGGGATCCCGTCTGGCTTGATTCTGTGAAAGTGTCATCAAGCAACCTTTCGGGGTTATCGATCCAACCCTGGAGCCTCTCCTCGTCCTCAAAAGTGATCATGTCCAATTTGGAGATGAGGTCCATGGAAGGTATCTGGAACCTGAGCTTGCAGAGGCTGGATAACATCAGTTGGCTTATGAACCCGGAAGGTGTCCTGGCGTTGAATGGATCTATCAAGTAGAGCATTGCCGATCTTTTCGGATAGAGACCGTTCATCAGCTCCTTTGATGCCTCACGGAATGTGAACAACTCAAGCTGGCCCGGAGTATCGTAAATTATGTAGTGTGACTCCTTTGATGAGATATCATCCTTCAGCTTTTTGGCATTCAACGCAAGCATATCAGCTGCGACTATCTGGGCACCGTTGGGCCCCAGGCTGTAGTCCT
>JAGLEG010000433.1 GCA_023145185.1 Thermoplasmata archaeon | reverse complement strand
TCACCTCGAAGCTGAAAACGTCATTCGAGCATCTCCCGTCCGCGCACCCGTCGTCGGGGATGACGGTCCAGTAGTATGTCTCACCAACTTCGAGGATCCCAGGTGTGAAAGATGTTGCGTTGAAGTCTGTCTTGATCATTGCAGTTTCCTGCAAGGTCGATACCAGAGGTTCCTCCTTGCTAAGGTAGAGACTGTAGATCAGCTCGTCTCCCTCCGGGTCCGATCCCTCCCAGGTGAGTACCGCCATTGTACTGCTGACCTTGTCACCGTCCGTAGGAGATTGAAGCGTGACAGAAGGAGCTCTGCTGGGAAGCACCTCAATTACGAAGGTGTAATTATTGTACAGTCCCCCGTCGAACACACCAACTGTGACCTCCATCTTCTTGCTGAGTCCCTGGAATATGTGAATGGTCGAGTGCCACTCGATGGTCCCCGTTTCACTATCGATCATCATAACTGAATCCGGGTTGGTGATAATTGTGTAGGACAGCGTTGTCCCTGTATCCACATCAGCCCCGTATGCTTCGAAATAATAGAACTCCCCATGAGTTATCTCAGAGTCCTCTGGAACCTCAATCCACTCGGGTCTGTCGTTTATGTTGAGGACTTCAAGCTGGAACTCTGTCGAATCGGTAAGTCCTCCTGAATCCATCACAGTTATGTTCACGGTAGAGGTCCCAACATCATCGTTTGTGGGTGCCCCTTCGAGAACTCCGGTATACTGGTCCATTGAAAGCCATTCAGCATCGGTAACGAGGGCCCATGTGAACGAGTCTGCAGGATCGAGATCGATGGCGGTGTAAGTTCGCCTGTAAGGTTCGTCCTGGTAAACCGTCAGAATGTTCTCTGTATCGATGAAGCACCCATCGTTCACGTCGATGATTGTGAGGTTGAACTGTGTGTTATCAACACCGCCGTTACCATCGTGTACGCTTACACCGATAAGGTTTCTCCCAACATCATCATTGGTGGGTGTTCCTGATAGCTCTCCGGTAACCTCGTTCATTGTAAGCCATTGTGCGCTGGTCCAGATGTGATATGTTGTGTTTCCGACCCCCTCGTCCGTGCTATCATAATCCATGTAGTAAAGTTGATCCTGTGTTGCAGTGAGAACATTCTCGCCAATTAGAATCGGGTCGAGGTTCTCAACGGTTATCTTGAATTGATGCGCGTCGAAATGTCCCGAATCATCGGTTAGATTGAGCTCAACGTTTGTGATGCCCACATCTCCGTTATCCGGGGTTCCATATAGTTCCAATGTTCCCGGATCAAATTGTATCCATTCCCTGTCAGCTGTAAGTGTCCAGCTGGGCTCCTCGAACCATCCGAAGTTCCAGTATGAATTTCTGAATTCCTCGTCTTCATATGCCACGGTTGGGTCCATGAAAGGTCGTATTTGGACCGGTGTGTGTACCTTGAACGTATCAATTTTTAATGGATCCCTGACCGATGTTGCTGTGATGTTCTCAAACCACACCATGGTCTTGGGCACAGTGAATTCACCTGCATATTCTCCCGTATGAAGGCCGGTTTCTCTGCAGATTATCAATGGTGAGAAACTGGCATTCTTATCACTTGATAGATTCAAGAAAGCTTTGTCCCTCATTAGTGGATTCCCATCGTTTCCTGAAACGGAAATATATGCAGTTTCACCAAAATCAATTATTTCGCCGGATTTCAATAATCCCTCATCCTCGTATATCATAACAGAGCTTACACCAGTTGGTCTGAACGGGTAATCAACAATAAAACCATCCCGGAATGTATCGTCCTTATATGATGCGATCTCCACACTCTCGAAGTATCTCGCTGTCGGTGGGATAACATATTGACTTCTGAATACCCCTGTATTGATGTCGGTTTCAGTCAACATGAATCTATATCGATTATTTTTTGATATTGAGTAGGAGATGTTTATAGTAGCATAATTTATGATGCTTGCATTTCGATCCTCTCCTTCGATCTGAATATATACCCTGCTACCAAAATCCAATGGGTGTTCTAAAGGGGTGTTGAATGCTGGATCAGAATATAGTTCCAACGAGGAAATATTCAATGGTTCTTCCAATCCAACTCCGAGATTTAGGAACTTAACAATAAATGCATCATTATCACCTCCATTGTAGGTGGTGTCATAGGCTCCATCAGTTACGAAGAAATTTTCATGTTTTACCCCACCAACAATATACGCAGTCCCAATGAAATCAAAAACTAAACCATTCCAAAATTCGTAATTGTGTTCGGTTCCTATATATGATGAATATAATAGAGAGCTTGAATTCATATCAAATATTAGGATTACTCCATCCTCCATTCCGCCATTATAACTTGAATTTAATGCGTTGGGGGTTGTCGGAAAATCAGAAGACGCCGAGGATCCCAATAAACATATGTTCCCTACAGCATCCTTTGTCATATACAAACCCGAGTTAATGCCTTCTCTGTCGTCTCCACCGATATATGAAGAATATTTCAATTCTGACAATTCAGAATCTAATTCTGCGATAAAATAATCATTATTTCCGCTCAAGGTACTATCATAAGCATCAGTTGTTATTGGAATCTCATAATCTGTTTTCCCTGCAAGAATGATATCTCCATCTGTATCGATCTCGATTGAAAAGGAAACATTACCGGGTCCACCGAAATATGTACTTCTCATAATGGACAGGTCTGTGATATTCAATTTAACAATGGCACCATTATTGGAAAAACAGTCGTGTAAGTTATCATATGGATCACCTACCATTGGAAAATCATCAGACCTCGTACTGATTTTTAGATACAGATTGCCATCAGAATCAAATATTATATTCGAGGCACTATCAGCACTTGTGCCACCAAATCGCTCAGAGAGGTGATAACCTGAGAGGTCAGGTGGAAGGATCATTACGAAGGCATCGGTGGCCCCTATCGGGGTCGTTTCGTTTGTTGGGAAGTCCGATGAACTAGTATAACCAGAGATTAATAAACGACCTTCATCATCAATATTGAATCCGTATAACCATTCGCCACTATCTCCTCCAATAAATGTGGATGCTAT
>JAGLEG010000432.1 GCA_023145185.1 Thermoplasmata archaeon | reverse complement strand
AATCCCAAAACTTATCTACCTTGGCCACACTCGATAATCGGGTATCAATTTGACCGTTGTCGTACAGAATCCACTTGATGTGATAATTGCCCTTGATGTAGAGGATGAGATCTCCGGCGAGGCCATGTTCCACCTGGCCGATGCCATGGACGGATACGAGATAGAGAAGGGCCTGGAGAACGAGCTTGTGGTGGATATCGTCGAGATATCCTCCGCCGGCGTGTTTGCAGTACACGTTATGCCTCAGCAGAAGCTGACCTACGACCAGATAATGGAGTACGTCAACGACATGGTCACAACCGCCCTCAAGAGGGAGGATATACCGGCGGGGTCCTTCAAGGTGAAGAAGGTGATGTTCCGCCCTGCGACCATGGGGGCACCCTCCGAGACGGTGGAGGGGCTCGATGAGCTCAAGAAGAAGGTGGACACCCTCTGGAACGGCTTCAAAAAGGAGGACATGAAACCCTATGTATGATCATCTCCTGGGGGAGCCCCATGACCTCCGATAAGAAAGGGAGATGGGAGTACCGTTTCGAGACGATCGACGGTACTGCAAGGTCCGGATATTTCATCAGGGAGCAGAGCAGGCTCCGCCTTCCTGTCATCTTTGACCTCAAGAACCTGGGCGGGGAGCAGCCGCTGGCGGTGGGGTCCTCATCGGATCCCTCGTGGGAAGGTGTCGAGGTCCAGGTGAACAGGTCGCCCGGCGTCGTCGATCCAACCATATCGGATGCTTTGAGGGACGCCCTCAGGGGGATGCGGATATCGGATATGGGCGGAGCTGTCAATTTCTGGAAACTAAAGGTCGAATGCTCTTCTGGGGATACCTGCCTGAAGCTCCCCGTGCTCGACGTCCCGCTGTCGGCCATGCTGGAACAGGATGCCAGAAGGTTGGCACGGCTAATGGGGACCCTGACGAAAGAGAACCCCGCACACGAGCCGATCTATCTTCCCGGCGCCGCTGGAGGGGAGAACATTGAGCTTCTACTCTACATGGGCGTCGAGGTGTTCGACACCTCCCGGTCCCGGCTGGATGGGTTGGAGGGGATATACTACACTCCAACGGGAACCCTCTCATGGGAGGAGGATAGCAGGGAGATAACAGGGTCGAACATCTGCACCTGTGAGGCCTGCAAGGCCCTGTTCAATGGTGAGGAACGTAACGCGGGCACCCTTCTTGGCGATCACAATTCTGCGATGCTCGAAAGAAGGCTTGGCCTCGCCTCCATCCATCTGGCACGGGGCACGCTGAGACAGCACGTATCCGGACTGATCTCCGGGTCCCCTCGCCACGCCACGATGTTTCGGCTGTTCGAGGAGCTGAACGAAGAACTCCTTTCCGGTAATGCACCCACGTGGAGAAAGAGGGGAAAGCCCCGCCTTTCCTACAGGGAGGACCTCAGGTCCGGGGAGTTCACCTGCTGGGAGAGGAGGCTCACAGAGGATTACGTCCCTCCACAATGGAAGGATATACTCCTCCTGCTCCCATGCTCCGCAAGAAAGCCGTACTCCCTGTCGAGAACCCACATGAGGATCGCAGAGAACCTGGGCGATATCGGGAGGTGGAGGGACCGGGTCCATCGGGTGGTGATCACATCACCGCTGGGAGCGGTGCCCATGGAGCTGGAGGAGCTGTACCCCGCCGCGTATTACGATCTTCCGGTGACCGGAGCGTGGTATCCCGAGGAGATCGCCAGGACCAGGAGGGTCGTACGATCGCTGGTGGAGAAGGGGTCCTACAGCGAGATCATCTCCTTCCACACCGAGGGCGTGGAGTTCTTCGGCGATGAGCTGGATGGGGATACCCTTTACGGCCTCCCTTACACCGATCCCTATTCCATGTCGGGGGATCCCGTTCAGGCGCTGAAGGAGAAGCTGACCTCGATCCTCGAGGCCGCCGGAAACGAGGGCGTCCCATCCAACTGCGAACTTTCCGAGCAGCTGAAGCTGATAGAGTTCACGCTGGGTATCGACCTCTCGGGGATGGGGGGCCTGAGATACTTCAGGTCGCGAAGGGGAAAGGAGATACGAAAGGGGAAGGCGCACTTCATCGATCTAAGGCTAGGGGGGCCGGTCCCCACATCCAGTACGGCCGAGATGATATGGAACCGTCTATCAGGTGAGGGGAGGGGAAAGAGGGTCCTGATAGACGAGTTCGTTCCCAGGGGGACGATCTTCAATCAGGGGATCATAAAGGCCGAAGGGGGGGTCCACCCGGGCGATATCGTGTTCATATCGTCAGAGGGAGGCTACAAGGGGATGGGGCGGGCGCTGGTGCCTCAGGCGGTCATGAACACGGGGCTCAAGGGGCCTTCGGTGAAGATCATATCACACGTGAAGGATCATTGAACGAATCGATCGAACACCGACCCCAGGGACTCCACGTCGCGGACCCATTTTCCCGTAAGCATTGCGATCCTCTTTCTGATATATGTGTCGTACGGCAGCCCGTCTGATGTGCAGAGCCTCTTCAGTTCCGCGGCCAGCTGGCCCCCCTTCCTGTCCCAATCCGTCAGGATGACGGCCCTCTGATATCTATCATCCCTTGAGATGGAGCTGATGACCTCGAGTAGGGGGATCCCCTGATTTATCTGAACGATGGGGGCCGTCACCCCTATCTTTTCCAGGCAGGCAGTGTCCTTCTTCCCCTCCACAAGGATCACCACATTCTCCTCCATTTCATTCAGGTCCTGGAGCCAGTCGAGAAGGGCCTGTCCCATCTCCTCCGGAGTGTCGGGGAGCATGTGAGGTGATCGTACTCATATCATATCCTTTTTATCTGTTGCAGGAGAGCATTGACCTATTGTTTTTTCTGATTGAAAAAATGTTGATAATTAGTGTTTACAATGCATCATAATTTGCGTTACTAGTAGAAAGAAATATAATAGTGGTATGCAATGGATTTATGTCCCAGTAGGGGGTGGCGCTATTGTTCAAGGATAATGTTGACGGATTGGATAACATATTTCATACCGACCTTTTCCAGGGAGCGATAGTGATCGTTTACGGTCCTCCCGGCAGCCTGAAATCAGGCCTGGTATTCTCTATCCTCTCCAAATATCTTGAGAAGTGCGGGCAGTTCGGCATGTACATGACTGTTGAGGAGACCACGCTCTCCCATCTCAGGAACATGGAGTCCCTGGGTATCGGTGTGCCGGATAATCTGATGATCTCCGACTACAGCGACATCAGAAGCAGGTTCGAGGGGGATGATGCACCCGATTTCCTGGAGATGGTGGATGGGGTGATCAAGTTCTTCAAGGACAAGGAGGGCGATAACTTCACCACCTTCGCCCTGGATTCACTGGGAGGCCTCTACACCCTGATCAACAACGATAACCTCAGGGCGAGGATGTTCCACTTCTTCAAGAAGCTTCGAGAGAACAACCTCACGTCTTTCATAATCATGGAGACCCCCAGGTCATCCAACGTCAAGGGAGGCCTTGGTTCGGAGATGTTCCTTGCAGACGGCATCATCGAGATGGGGC